>NZ_ALBR01000085.1:0-4737 GCF_002081505.1 Bacillus sp. CDB3
GCAGCCTTTTTTATTATAATTTTCAACATATTTCTCGCGCATATTGTGACAAAAAGAGACAATTATTACAACAGTGTAACATATTTTATAAAAACATTACACGAGCAGTGAAAATAATAGTATACTAGGACTTACATACTGTTATTTTCATCATTTTTATACAAAAAATGTAATACATATATTTATACACAAATTTCTGGGGGGAAATAAATGAAGCTAAGTAAAATACTGATCGGTTCTGCAATTGCAGGGGGCATATTACTTTGTGTAGGCGGTATTGGTGGATATCAATATGTATCCAAATTAAATAATCAATTAAATAACACCGCATTACCAAATACTACGTTTGAAGGTATTTCTCTTGAGGGAAAAAATAAAGCAGATATTCAAGCAATTATTAATCAAAAAGTAAATGAATTAGATCAAAAATCCCTTACCTACATATTCCAAGATGATAAACAAACTTACATATGGAAAGATTTAGGTATAAATTATAAAGAGAAAGATATTGCAAACAAAATCTTTAAAGAACAAGAAGGAAACGTAATGAGTCGTTACAAAATGCGGAAGCAAGCTGAAAACGATGAATTAAAACGTGACTATAAATTAACACCACAATTAAATACAACAGCTTATGAAACCTTTATAAAAGATAAATATAATGAAACATTAAAAAATCCTATTAATGCAGAATTAAGTGTTGAAGGCTCGACTGTAAATGTTAGTCAAAGTCAAAACGGAGAAAAAATTGATAAAGGCAAACTAAGCGATTTAACAAACGAAGCTATTACTACTGGTAAATCAGATGTTACATTACCGGTTACATTAATAAAACCAGAACGTTCTACAGAAGATATACAGAAAATGGGGATTAAAGAAGTAATTGCTGAGTACTCTACTCCAATGGCTGGCCGTAATGGTAATCAATCCTTTAACGTAAACAAATCAGCTAATACTTTAAGTGGAGTTATTGTAGCACCTGATGAAACGTTTAGTTTTAATGGCCGTGTTGGTGTAACTGATGCTGCACATGGTTATAAATCTGCAGCAGTATATTCACAAGGTAAAGTTATACAAAGTGCAGGCGGAGGCGTTTGCCAAGTCAGTAGTACTTTATATAGCGCAGCTTTAAGAGCAGATTTAGGAATTGTTTCTCGAAGTAATCATTCTATGCCCGTAAATTATTTACCACTTGGGCAAGATGCAGCAGTGGCAGATTATGGTCCGGACTTAAAATTTAAAAACAATACAGGTAATCATATTTATATTCAAGCATTTTCAAATGGAGGTAGTATTACTACACGCATTTTCGGTACAAATACTGGTAAAAATGTTGAAGTTTCTTCTCAAGTAATTAGTAGAACTGATGATAAAATAACAGCGGTTACGTATAAAAAAGTAACACAAAATGGTGAAGTACTATCAAACGGACAAATTTCAAAAAGCGTATATCAAAGTGCCCCAAAACAATGAGATACTATCAAACGGACAAATTTCAAAAAGCATAAAGAAAAAGGCGTGATCTACTCACGCCTTTTTCTTTTGCAGTAATAGTAAAAAAGTTTCAAGATGATCCTTCGTTTCTTCTAAAGACCATATACGATTCCCTTGCTTCGCAGCTAATACGCACGCTTCTTCCCACGCGTTCTTTTTCTTCATATATACTAATTCATCGCGTAATTTCAAAACAATTTCTTCATCTTCTTGCTCTATAAACTCTTCCATCACGCTTACTATTTCATCCTCATGAATACTTAACGTACAGTATGATTTAAGAAAGTATTGTAATGTCGTATGCATATGTACTCCCCCTTCTTATTTGTCAGATGGATAAGAAGTAATAATCTTATATCCTAAATCTCCTGACTTATCTCTCGCTAAAACAGTAACAGTTTTTACTAACTTGTCTTTTACATTCATATTTTTCTTTATTACCGTTTTCCCAACTGGGAATGAATGAGTTGTATTTAATACGAGACGAGCCTCTTTAGAATTTTTTAACCAATCTTGAATTTCTTTATCATGTTGCTTCAAACTATCTTTTACAGCTTTCGTCGCTGTTTCTTTATCATAGTATGTACTTGCCGCTGATACTTTATCTGTCTTCAAACGATTCTTCAAATCCTCTTCTGATTTGCCTACATGCCTTTCAATCGTATGACCATTTTTAGGCGGCCCTTCCATTTCATCTAAAATATTATCACTAATTTTTTCTACTGACGTACCTTGATGCCCTGTTTGTTTCTCTGTTTTTTGTTCTTTTCCTGCACATCCACTTAAGATCAGCATTAGTGCCAATAAACTACTCAAGAAAAGACTACTTATTCGTTTCATCATATCACCTCTTCCATGATTATTATCGTAACTTCATTAAAAGTCAATTTCACAATGAAAAAACACATACATTTTTTAAATCCTTCAGCTATTTTGCTATATTTACCACTCTATTTTCATCAAATCACTGTTTTTCCCCTTTTTAAATATATACCCCCTTATTTTTAAAATTATTTCCCGGATATATATACCAATCGTAATTATCATAAAACCCTTTTAACCAAAGGCTTTATACACATTTTATGAAACCTTAAAAATATACCCCTGTTTTTATATACCCAATACCCATATAAGGTATATAAGATCCTCTCTATCAACGTTTTTCTACATTATGTAAATTTGCACTTGCCTATACAATGGAAATATGGTGTAATGCAAAAAAAGATAAAGGATTTTAAACAATGGCTGAAACAATTCAAAACTTCTTAACAGACTATTATTCCATCGCAATTCCACTTAGTATCTTAATCAACATCATCATTAGTCTTTTAGGTTTTATCCCTAGTATTTTTTTGACCGCCATTAATATACAGCTCTTTGGTGTAACGAATGGCACAATCATTTCGATCGCAGGCGAGGCATTAGGGGCTATTATCTCGTTTTATATTTATCGCATAGGCCTTCAAAAGTTCACTCACGATAAAGTAAATAAGCACCCAAAGGTAGAGCGTCTTCTTTATGTAGAAGGCAGAGAGGCCTTTCTACTCGTTTTATCGTTTCGATTGATACCTTTCATCCCATCAAGTGTCGTTACTTTATTTGCAGCTCTAGGCAAAATGTCATTACTCTCTTTCAGTATTGCCAGCACAATAGGTAAAATACCGGCCTTATTGATTGAAGTATATTCGGCATACCAAGTTATGAACGGAACAAATGAAGCGAAGTGGATTGTAACAATCGCAGGTTGCATTGGATTGCTTTATTTGTGGAAAAAATGGAGAAAAAAATAAAGAAGGAGCCTATGCTCCTTCTTTATTTTTGAAGTATTTTATTAATAACTTCCCTTAAAGCCTTAATTTACACCATCACCATCTCCGTATACCATTTGAGAGCCATTCCAGAACGCATTATTATACTTACTTCCGTAATGAACTGTTGATTTTAATGGTGCCCCTGCATAGTAATGAGTATCTACTGCTGCTGCATCATATGCCGCATTGAAAACATTATCTGTATCTACCCATAACGTTCCAGGCAATGTGGTACGATTTTTCGCATCATACGTAAAAATCGTTGCTCCGCGCGTATTATCTTGTAAATAGTAAGACGAGACAGATAATGTTGTATTGATTGATTTCGTATCTCCTAATACACCTTTACCTGTTCCCACTTTATTTGTTCCAGTTACAGGTTTTCCAACTGCTTTTGCCTCTTGGTTAGGAGCATCTTGTTTAACTGGTGACTTATCATCATTTGTTACATGATCAATTTCATTATATTTGAGGGTGTTGCAAAACTAAAATAAACATGCAATGTTATGAATCAGAAAAACTAGCTGAACATGTAATAGATAGCGATTTTGACCATACCAACGTGGCTGTTCCATCCCTTTATCTTTGAGATTATTAAATTGTTGTTCAATTTCCCCACGTTCTTTCATCAACTGTTTGCCAAAGAGGGTTTGTACAAAATGAGACAATACACGACGATGTGTACTCTTGATTTGTTCACCATTCCTTGGATTGATTGGATCCATAGCAAAGATGTTTGATATTCGTGCAATTTCATAAATGTGCTGACTATCATAAGCAGCATCTGCAACGGAAAATAACACATTTCTGTCTTGTATATCTCGAAGCAATACAGGAGCTATTTTGCTATCATGTACGTTCGCTGTTGTAAATACATACGACAATACAACACCTTCTGGTGTAGAACAGACATGAGCTTTATATCCCTTATACCAACCACAACGAGTAGATTCCCCCCCATTTTGCTTGAGAATCATATAAACTACTCCGTAAGGCAGTGCTATCAATTAAAACGCACGGAATCAATCCTAAATTCATTTCTTGAAGAATTTGTTTATGAATCAACAGAATACCTTCGTTGCGAAACCAAGTACCTACACGTGAAAAAGTGGATATATGAGGAACAAAAGAAAGACCACAAGATACACGAAATGAAGGATATTGATGCAAAAAACGGGTTAACTTGCGGAATGAATTGATTTGGAATACCGTTTTTACAAAAAAACATTTGAGTAAAGCTTTTCTACAGATGGGTGGACGGCCTGTAATAGGCGGAACGCCTCCAATGGTTAAACTGTCTACGTAGGCAAATAAAATTTGTAAAATGGATTGATTCTGATCAAAATTGGTTATCATACTAGTAAATCCGTTTTCCTGGACTTGGATCTAAGAACCTGTCTAAAATCTAGGTTATAATCTATGTAAAAAGGAT
>NZ_ALBR01000086.1:0-3777 GCF_002081505.1 Bacillus sp. CDB3
ATCCTTCATTTCGTGTATCTTGTGGTCTTTCTTTTGTTCCTCATATATCTACTTTTTCACGTGTAGGTACTTGGTTTCGCAACGAAGGGATTCCATTGATTCATAAACAAACTCTTCAAGAAATGAATTTAGGGCTGATTCCGTTAAAGCCCATAGAATAGATAGAACCCGCTATTTCAGAATCCTTTCATATCCACTATAAAGGACTCAAGTCTAAACAGAAGGTCATTCACCAATTGACAGCCCTCACTACTTTGTTAGAAGAAGAATCGCATGAACAGTACCATTTTTCCATTCAAATTGATACCACTACACAAAAATAAATCCTGTATCTTACATCAAAAAACGTCCTCCTATATAGGAGGACGTTTTTTTGAATAGACACATTTATATCATTAGAATACTCATTACGTTTGTAACATCATCACATGAATTCGTTTTAAATTTAATTTTTGGGCAGCTCGACATGCTGTATATCCCGATACAACTTCATATTTGGTGCTATTCTCTATTCGTTTTACAACAATTTTTTCTGTAAATATTCCTTCCTTTTCATAACAATCCATTTGATGTTGGAGATCTCCTATTTGTACATATTCCTTTTGTTTAGATAACAAAGGTTGGATCTTATTCATTTTTAATTCCGTTACAGGATGTTGAATCAAGAACATCTTATCTCCAACTGGAAACTGTGGTGGTTGTTTTACGGGTAGTATTCGCCCATTCTCTTTCAACTTCACTTTTCGAACTCTCCCATCCTGGGAGACGTACACTACTTGACATATTTGTTCCTTATCCCACGACCAATACATCCGAATTCTCGCATTATAATGTACCAAAACAAATTGTTTACAAAATTGCTGAAAGTAAGATACCATCTCTTCTTTAGTTGAAAATAAATTGTGTTTCAACAGTTCTTGCTGCAATCTGTGATTGATATCTCGAATGGTAAACGTTGTCCCCTCTTTACAATCTGGACAAATAATTCCCATTTTGGACTGTATTTTTTTTATAGTCACAACTTGTTTATCACATCGCTGTCCACATAATTGGCAAACACCATCATATTTTTGGTGTAACTGTATCACACGATTAGATATTCTATCTCCCTTTTCATGCGTCTGTTTCTGTTTTACTTTCCCATTCTTTGGAGCTTCTTTTTCTTTTTGCTGTGCATGAGATCGGTACATGATACGGTTAGGAGCAAATGTTTGCACTTGTTTGGCGATATCCGCTACCTTTCCCTCCATTATGATTTCATTCGCATTCGCTAACATATCTCCACCTTCTGCAATCAACTGTAATAATTGCTTCCACTGTTCAGAATGAATGAGTGCTGTGACTTTCAGATCATACTTCTTTTCTTCAATTTGTGTTGTTTGCGTATTCGTATCATGAAATTCTATTGCAAATACATATTCTGGATCATCTGCTAAATGACGAACTTGCGATGGTTTCCCTTTCACTATCAATCGCATGTCACAATCCCTCCTTATGTCACTATATCTAGTTATCCTCTTTTATTTTGAAATTCCCTTTGTTTCTGAAACATATAGTTGATTCACTAAAGAGTCGTATTCTCTTCGTGTAATTTGCTTTCCGTACAACCGAACTAATAACTCTTTATGTGCTTTTGAAAATGCCATTTTGTCAATCCATTTTGGTTGCATACGATGCTTCTCTCCATTTCTGTTTGAAAACTCTGTCACATCGCATTATTATATCTTTATATTTGAGTTCATTCAACTCGATTTTATATGAACACCACGTTGAATCTCTCTTTATTTGGATTTTAGTCTTATATTATTAATTTTGGTATAAAGGACCAAAATATGGGTTATAGTATTATTGCAAGGCACAACTACCCGTTCCTTGCGGAACTGTGACTTCTTTCATTTCTCATCAAATGTCAACAAAAAGGCGAGATGATTCTCGTCTTTTTGTGTTGTATAAACATTCTTTTCAATCTTTTTCTAAAGGAAATTTTGCCTTCGTCTAGAATCTATGCAATATACCATCTCTCAAGGAGTGATTTCCATTGACAGAAACATTAAGCATAGAAGAATTAAACACATTATTGCCATTGGCTTCTTTAGAAGTTCTGCCTGCTGAAGAACAAAAAATACGTCTCCAATATTGGAAAGAACATTTCACAAGCAAAGAAATTACCACTGGTTTAGGCACATATAATAGCAAGCTATACGATTTGTACAAAAAACATGACATTACATCGCAAGGAACAACGAATTCGAAACGAAAAGGAAAGGGCGCTACTAATCACAAAGAGGGGACCTCTACTGAGCCACAGCTTTCTCACACCACCGAACCAATCCAAACGCAAACACTTCCATCAACAATCCCAATACAAGAAGTACCTGTGATTCCACAATCTAAGCCAACAAAACTTCTATTAGAACAGATAGAATCCTCTCTTTCAGAATCCTTCCATATCCACTATACAGGACTCAAGTCTAAACAGAAGGTCATTCACCAATTGAAAGCACTCGCTACTTTGTTAGAAGAAGCATCGCATGAACAGTACCATTTTTCCATTCAAATTGATACCACTACACAAAAATAAATCCTGTATCTTACATCAAAAAACATCCTCATATATAGGAGGACGTTTTTTGAATAGACACATTATATATCATTAGAATACTCATTACGCTTGTAACATCATCACTTGACACTCCCACGGCTAAAGCCGCAAGCTGACTAACGTCAGTGGGATTCTTGCTACCAATGGCGAAGTCTATTTCTAGTACCGCTGACGTGCAAAATTGCGGTGTGCCATCACCACTCCGTATCCAGTGCATATAGCAGATACCATGAGGGGAACTATTTAGGCAGTAACTAATAATTTGTGTAATTCCTTGTACGTTGAAAAACTGAAGTTTGGTCGCAAACTTCGGTTTCGTTTATATAAAGCATGAAGCATTTCGATTCCTTTCAAGGTACGTGAAGCATGGCGAATATTTTGAAAGGTTCCGTTGCAAAGTTAGAAAAAATATAAAGAGGGCTATAAATTTGGGATAGAATTTAAGCAATCGCTACTAATTTTTGTAGTTCTTTGTACGCAGAAAAGACGGAATCTGATTCAAGACTTCGTCTCTGTTTATATAGGGCCTGAATCGTTTCAATCCCTTTTATGGTACGAGAAGCGTGTCGGATACTTTGAAATCCAGACGATTTCGCAAATCGACGTTTGACATGTCGATGATCTTGTTCAATCAGATTATTGCGATGTTTGATGGTACATTGTTTTGTATGTGTATAAAAATCGTCTTTCTGTAATTTTTTGAACGCACAAAGCAAGGCAGGCGCTTTATCTGTTGTGAGAACCGATGGTTCTCCAAAATGCTTGACCAATCTTTTCATAAAAGCATACGCAGCCTGACGATCACGAGTTTTTCGAAGTTGAAAGTCCAATGTATGAACATCACTATCAATGGCACGATATAAATAACACCATTTTCCTTTCACTTTGATATAAGTCTCATCTAAATGCCAAGCATGGTGTGCAACTTTGTTTTTCTTTTTCCAAATTTGATAGATCAAATTTCCATATTCATGAACCCAGCGCATAATGGTTGTAGGGTGAACAGAAACTCCTCGTTCTTTCAGGATCTCAGATACATCGCGATAACTTAAAGAAAAACGGCTACCAAAATAATATCTTTTTTGAATTGTTTTCCTTTAAAATATCCCATGTATCATTCTCCTCATCTCATTTTCCCTACAGTTTAGCTCCACTCGAAAAACTTTGCAACAGAA
>NZ_ALBR01000087.1:0-1833 GCF_002081505.1 Bacillus sp. CDB3
TAAGAGAATTCGAAGACATTTGAAACAAACGAATGATTCTTGGAAGGTGGATGAAACCTACATTAAAATCAAAAGAAAAGATATGTACCTGTATCGGGCAGTAGATTCCGAAGGAAATACGATTGATTGTTACCTCAGTAAAAAAAGAGATACCAAGGCTGCCAAAACTTTCTTTCAGAAAGCCCTGGCTACTTGTCATGGGACGATTCCTCGTGTGATTAACGTAGATGGAGATAAAGCCTATCCTCCTGCAATCCGAGAGTTAAAACAAGAAAACAGCTTACCATCAAGTATCTTACTACGGGTCAAGAAATACTTGAATAATATGATGGAACAAGATCATCGATTTATCAAAAAACGTATTTGGAATATGTTAGGGTTACAATCTTTTCGTACAGCGAAAAAAATGATTGCTGGATTAGAGGCCATGTATATGATCAAAAAAGAGCAAGTACATTTACAGGATCAGTCTGTCCAAAATCAGAATATCTTTATCCACCAACTGTTTGGATTAACGATATAGAGGGTGTTGCAAAACTAAAATAAACATGCAATGTTATGAATCAGAAAAACTGGCTGAACATGTAGTAGATAGCGATTTTGACCATACCAACGAGGCTGTTCCAGCCCTTTATCTTTTAATGTACTAAACTGTTGTTCAATTTTCCCACGCTCTTTCATCAACTGTTTTCCAAAGATGGTTTGTATAAAATGAGACAATACACGACGATTTGTATTCTTAATTTTTTCACCATTTCGAGGGTTGATTGGATTTATGGCAAAGATGTCACGTGTTTGTGCAACTTCATAAATGTGCTGACTATCATAAGCCGCATCTGCCATGGAAAACAGGACATTTCGCTCTTGTATATCTTGAAGTAATACAGGAGCCATTTTGCTATCATGTACGTTTGCTGTTGTAAATGTATAGGACAATACAACACCTTCGTGTGTAGCACAGACCTGAGCTTTATAGCCCTTATACCAACCATAACGAGTAGATTTTCTCCATTTTGCTTGGGAATCGTATAAACTACTCCGTAAGACTGTACTATCAATTAAAACACACGGAATCAGCCCTAAATTCATTTCTTGAAGAGTTTGTTTATGAATCAATGGAATTCCTTCGTTGCGAAACCAAGTACCTACACGTGAAAAAGTAGATATATGAGGAACAAAAGAAAGACCACAAGATACACGAAATGAAGGATATTGATGCAAAAACCGAGTTAATTTGCGTAAAGAATCAATTTGGAATACAGTTTTCAAGAAAAAACATTTCAGTAAAGCTTTTCTACAGATGGGTGGACGACCTGTCACAGGGGGAACGCCTCCAATAGTTAAACTGTCTACGTATGCAAATAAAACCTGTAAAATGGATTGATTTTCATCAAATTTGGTTATCATACTAGTAAATCCGTCCTTTCCAGTGATAGTTTGGGATACTATCATTTTTCCAGGAAAACGGATTTCTTTATGCATTCATTTTTGAATATTTATGAGTTTTGCAACACCCTCAACTTAACTATGGAAATGCTTCTTGAAAAATAAGGATTGTTTTCATAGAAATCCCTCCTTCTCATTTTCGTTCTTATATACATGTCGGGCTAAAACCAGTATAAAAGGGTTTAACATATATCTTTTCGACCAACACAACATATCCTTTTAACTTCAGCCCAACATTACTTAATATATTACAAATTATTTTTTTTACCATTGTGTATCTATTGATAAATATCAATTTTTAGAGATTTTACATCAGAACCTTTTAATCTGAATTTTTTATATTCTAACTTTCTCAATTTTCAAATAAAAATCTCAGAATTATACTAT
>NZ_ALBR01000088.1:0-2011 GCF_002081505.1 Bacillus sp. CDB3
CGCACGCTTCCTTTTCGCACTCACTTGAACATAAAAGCAGGCAGATAGCTTAAGCTAGCAACACATGGGTATTTGTTATCTCTTTGAGAAACTACTCGTGAGCAACCATGAGTAAAGTGTATATTTTTTTGGTATAATACACCATACACATTCTATCCAATAGGAAGGAAAGACGATTGAATATTCGTCGAATAGGTATAGGGATTGCAACAAGTAGTATGTTATTTGTCACAGAATGTGGTTACATCCAAATCCGGAAATCTTAAAAAAAGGAAGTTGATACAACATTCAATAAAGCCATAAAGTAGACATTGGGAGCATAACTTTTACCTCGCATCATGTTAAACAAAATTTTACTTGATACGTATAAAGTCTCAGATGATGACGTGAACAAAAAACTGGAAGAAGTAAAAAACGGCTGGGGGATAAATTTACAGCTTATATCACTCAACAGGATGCAAAAAATGAAGAGGATTATAAAAAGAACGTTCTTACACCACAATTAGCTTTCGAGAAAGCAGTGAAAGCATCTGTTACAGAAAAAGAGCATATTCGAACAAAATTGGAAATAAAACGCTTAAAAGATCCACAATGGCGACAAAAATTTCGGCAAGATTTATTCAAACAAGCAGAGGTAAAAGTCCATGATGAAGATTTAAAAGATATCTTTAAAAGGTTAGAAAAATAAGCGTATTTCTTCCGAAGTCTGTTAACAAATGGGAAACATACAAACAATTTGATAACATTCTTAATAATTGTAGTTTGTTACTGCATAACAGATAAATGAAAAGCATCGGTGAGGGTCTGATCATGATAGAGGAGAGTGAAAAACAATGGAAAAAAAGAAGAAAAAAGAATGGATCTCATGGATAAAACTGATAGGGATTACACTTGGGATTGCTTTTATCGTTCGAGGGATTTTATTTACACCGTCATTGGTACAAGGTGCATCAATGATGCCGACTCTAGAAAATAATGAGCGCGTTATCGTTAATAAAATTGGCTACCGTATAAACGGATTAGATCGACTGGACATTATCGTTTTCCACGGGAAAGAAGGGACTAATTTAATAAAACGAGTAATCGGCTTACCAGGTGATACAGTGGAGTATAAAAATGATGTGTTATATGTAAACGGAAAAGCTATGGAAGAACCCTATTTAAAAGAATATAAAGAAAAAGCAGCCGGCCGCGTATTAACTCCTGATTTTACGTTAGAGAAAATCACAGGGAAAACAAAAGTACCAAAAGACCAAGTGTTCGTTTTAGGTGATAATCGTGAAGTTTCGAAAGATGGTCGTATGTTCGGTTTTATTTCAGAAGATGAAATTGTTGGAAAAGGACAAGCTGTTTTTTGGCCATTAAAGCAGGTAAGGATATTGTAAAATAAAAACAGCATGGAGGATGATCCTTCATGCTGTTTTCTTTTCATTTGTAAAAGCATTTCCAATACTCTAATAAAGATCAAATTTGCCGGTTCGTAAAGGTACACGTTCTAGGTTCGAATTCAAAAATACAGAATGGATGTATCCATCGGGATGTTCGGTATAACTGCTTGAGAGCTGATTCCAATAGGAATCTATGTCGGATTGTATCTTTGTTCATTATTCGCAAATTATTAGCATGAAGCAATGGATCAGTTGCTGGATTTAATTTATGTATTTACATAATTTGAAAACCAAAACCTCGGGATGATCCTCAGCTGTATGCAGCGTATAGATATTTTGATTTTTTGGTTCTGGTGCAAAAACTTCAAAATAACTGAAAGTCATCTTATAAATTTGGAAATACTGAAAGAATTCCTTTAGAAAAGGTGTGTGGTTAATATGAAAAGGGTAAATGTTTTTAAGTGGAAACATTATCAGCCAGATATTATCTTATTAACTGTACGTTGGTACCTGCGGTACAACCTAAGCTTTCGCGATTTAGTGGAAATGATGGAAGAACAAGGATTATCTTTGGCCCACACGACTATTATGCGATGGGTTCATCAATATGGACCAGAGTTGAA
>NZ_ALBR01000089.1:0-14648 GCF_002081505.1 Bacillus sp. CDB3
AATTAATTCTTATTATTTTTATGAATCTCTTTAAGGAGGGACTATTATTTTATGACATATGCCGTTCCTATGAAAGCAAGCGACTATGAACGTCTTTCAGAAATATTAAAGGTACTGGCTCATCCTGTACGTTTAGAAATTATCCATGAATTACTGAAGAAAAATCCTTTAAATGTTTCTCAATTACAACATTACCTCGCTCTACCACAATCCACCTTATCTCAGCATCTATGTAAGTTAAAACGACATAAGGTCGTCACCTCTAGTCGAAAAGGAATAGAAGTATTTTACCGCGTAGAGGATGAACAAGCAAAGCAGGTAATGAAGATACTGGACTTGTAAGCGTATCTCTATCCAGAAGATTGGCTATGATGGTGCTTCAGCAAAAAAAGAATGCTCCTTCAAATAACAAAAAGGGCATTCTTTTTTGTATAGACGTTTCATTCTCTAGTATTCAACTTCATTTTAACTGAGGCTCTACCCTTTTCTCGTAGATGTCCTTTAAATCCGATTCTGAAAGGTTTCGTTTTTGTGTAGCTATTTGAATTAACGCAACTTCGTGATACATAGCTTCAGAAAGAATACCCGTTTGTATGTTCTTGTTAATTTCCATGAAAAACCCCGCTAAAAGATCGTCTGGCAGTTGATCGTATAATGACAAAACGATTCCTCCCTTTACAAGCAATTTATCTATAAAATCTTCTTGTAAAAAAATCTTGTCATACAAAGTTTTTTCTTCTTTTCCTGAACATATAGTACAAATATTACTGTAGTAAGCTTTCAAAGGTAACAAATTGTTCTAGTTGTTCTACTGTCTCTTGAACTTCATTTTTATGAAAGGATGAACAACGCCCCATTACCTGAAAGACTTGCCCATTTACATAGTGTGGTTCTAAATACGTAATCACGAATATATCCAAATTGCTAACAGGAAAACAATAAAAAATAATTTTTTACCCGTCCATGCTAATGGATAAATTGTTTTCAATTTTTGTCTTGTTTCTGTATCTCCAAGGTGTGGTGCGGTATCTAGCGTTTGCCCAATAAAATCTTCTCTTTATTGATGAACAGATTGAAGTAATTCCTGATTTACATCTGTAAAAACAAATTGATGTTCTACTTTTTGAAATACGAAATACATGCTAGGATGATGCTCTTCATATTCTTGGAATAACTTTTCTAAAAGTAAACGCAATTGCATTTTTAATTCCATGGAATCATTTCCTCTTTTACATATTATTATTTGACTATATGATTATAAGGTTGTTCATGTTATATAATAAAAACCAAAATTGTTAGACAAAAACTAGCAATTGGAGGTGCAGTTTTTGGTTCTGGTGCAAATGTTCTACATAATTGATGAATGAATTGTTTTTGATTTTGAACAGACTGATCACACACCTTTTGTAGAGTAATAATATCGTATGTCCAAGATTAGGAGATTATTTGCACAATCTTTAGCGTTTTTACACCAGAACCCAAATAAGCCAAGATATTTATTCTTGGCTTATTTGTAAATCTATTTTTCAGGTTATTTTACAGTTTAGGGCCGGTTATTACAAGATAAAAGTGAACAAAGCGATAACTACACTACGTACCTAATACCTTTAAAAGTTCTATAGCTGCTGGAATAACAGCTCCTAAAAATGTTAACACAGCAATTGCGATGCTCATATGTATGATCCCCTTTCTGAATGAATAATTTCCCTTATTATAGCTTTGAATGGATATACACACAATTGTTTTTTATTTTTCTGATAATTAATTTCTTTGTTTCAAGAAATTGTTTATACATGCCTATGTAGTAGTGATTACATGATAACCAAAAAGGGTAAGCATAATAGCCTACTCCGTTTTGATGTATAAAAAGATAGTTAATACTATGTACTTCCTTGCAATATATCACCATATAGATGTCTTTTTTCATTCATTATTTCATTTTAGCTGGATACTTCCAATCTCGCTTATCTTTTTTTTCAGGTTTTTTTTTGCTTCTTTTGCTCTATTTTGTTCTTCACCTGAGTTTGTTGTTCTAGTTTATCTAACTTTGTTTGCATTTTTTCTATCTGTTCTTTTACTTCTTTAAACTCCAACTTGATTTCTGATAGCAATCTTAAAATTGCATCTCCTTTATTCATATACAACAACCTTCCTTCGCAGAAAAAAATTTCTCAACACTAAATAAATTGAAAATTATGTATTTTTGATTATAATATAGAAGAGTGCTGACATTCTTCTATTTTAAAAAGAACGGACTATCCGAATAGAACCGTTCTTTTTAGTATATTCTATATTTTTTATTTTCATGGCTGTTACTTTTTTGCAATTTTTTATAATATCAACTTACCGTAATTTTCATCTCATCTTTTACCGGTGAACAGACTCACTTACGTTCGTAAAGGTACATTCCTTGGGAATATAACAAAAACTTTGTAATAGAATCTGCAATATGATGGATCAACATAACTAGCTAAATATAGAATGTATTTAATTATGCTCAACTTTTCACAAAGTTGTCACTAATATTTGGTTCACATAAAAAAATACATAGTATTATAAATATATCAAGGACAGAAATACATATTATTTTTTCAATTTTTCATGCTACAGCAAGGAGGATACAGTAAATGATAGGTATGATGAATAATGGACAAGAACTTCCACCAGAAGTATTCTATTTCACAGGGAATTTCCTTACAAGTTGGATGTAATTTTTTACATCAACATGCTCAATATTTCACAATTTTATATTTGTTATGAAACTAACTATTAAAAATATTAATTTATAATTATATTAAGGAGGATAATAATGATACATATTCCAATACCAGATTATTTTGTATCCATGGTTTCATCATTTTTTATGTAGAAAATGAATTTATAACATAAAAGGTAGACATCTCCTTCATAAGAGGGATGTCTACCTTTTTGTTTTAATTTACTTTCTGCTCACTTCTCATTTCCCATAATCCCCTGAAAAATGGCTGTCCTTTTGCGAGATGTTCACATAACTGCTCATGTTTCTCAGACCATCCATTTTTCACTTCATCATAGAGACGTATCCAGACATCTTCAAACTCCATATGTTGGACCGTTGCATATGATGATGGATTCCACTCCGTGTACCAATAGCGAATTTCAGCTGAATTCTTCATTGTATGTAATTGATCTAACGCCATAAATAATAATTGTTTTAACTGTCTCTCTTTACGAGTTAAACCGTTCATGAGATGCGGGGATGGCGATAAAATATGATGCTCCTTTTTTGTTTCTTCCATCTGGAGCTCATACTTTTCTGCTTGCACATTTTCTACCATCTCGTATACCATCTGCTCATGACGAGGTATAAGCCTACTTTTTCGAATCGGCACATTGTGGCCGATTGAATCTACAGCTATAATTCCTTTTCCATCTGTAACTACAAAACAATACTCTTGTTGCAAACGCTCGTGATTTTTACGAATATAAGCCTTATGATGTACGTCTTCCATTAATTTTTGCGGAAGCTCTAATAATTCGTTCTCGATGTAATGATATAATGTGGAATCTACTTTTAATAATGGCACTTGATCTAATAGTTCAATCGTATCATCTTTCCGCCACTCGTAAAATTGACAAACGTTATACCCATTTTCTTCACCTTCAAACCAATTTATCCATACATCATGCAGATATAACATTCTCTACCCCTCATTTCACTACTGTTTGTACCAATCATTATGTTCATTTTTGTTAAAATTCATTCTACTAAAGGAAATATATTCTAAATATTATTTAGTTCTGTTGCAAAGCTTAAAAAAGTAGAAAACTTCCCCATAAAAAATGTACCTCCAATTGTTAATTGTGTCTAACAATTGAGGGTGTAGTTTTTTTAGTTCTGGTACACAAATTTTGATGAATAACTTCTTCATTTCTAGTAAGAAGATTTTAGTATGGATAATTTTTCATTTTTATCCATATTGTTTTACTTTTGTATATTATATCTAGATGATAGTATTGCAAATAAGAATCATTACGTTTTGTAAGTTTGCATTCAAAATAATCAATGAAGGAGTGGAAAAAATGTACAAGAAAAAAATGATGACAGTTGCTTTATGTGGGAGCATTTTAGCTGGAGGTTTGACTGGCATTGGTGGTTCTAAAGCTTATGCTATGGATCCTGCTACGATTGGAGCGATTGCAGGAGGTGCTAGCCAATTAGGTGGAGCATTTAAATCGGGTGCTGAGGGATTAGATACAGTGTTAACGTCATTAAAAAATAATCTATCACCACTATATCAAGAAGTGAAAACCATTTATAAGGACTATGAAAATAGTCAACTGGCAAAGACAGACCGTCCAGCTGCTTTAAGACACTTATTAAGTGATTTAGCAAAAAAAGGAACGGTTGGTCAATCGTCTTTAAATATTGCTATTGTCAAAGCGGATTTAAATGCGTATTTAGTCACACAACGTCATTTAGGTGGTAATAATGTTCACGAGGAGATGATGGATCCTACTAAGTATGCAACAGAGTTAGTAACGGTTGGTGGTGCTCAATATCGTGTGTATTACTTTAAAGATAGTGCTCGTTTAAAGGTAATGGCAAAAAATCACAACCTAGTAAATAAAACAGATGCGGGTGTATTTTATGGTGGTTATGGTCCCGTAGGTGCAGTAAATAACAATGTTTATAATATGTATAACATGGAATCAAATACTGTTGATTTTTATCCGGCAGGTCAAGTCGTTTATGGTGCTTTCCATAAGATACAAATGTTATCAGAATTACCAGGTTATTTTCAATATACGCATTCAAACGTACTAAAATGGTTACAGAATGGAATTAGAAGATAACATGAAATATAACAAAAAAGACGAGGATTCTCCCGTCTTTTTTTGTTATAAAATTAAGGTTCTGGTGCAAAGTTTGAGTGTACTTAAATTACTCTTATGAAAAAAAGTATATTGTTCTATTATATGAACGAGTTTAATAAGAAATATTTGTTAAAGAAACCTTTTCTTAAGGAAAGGTTTCTTTTCATTTGTAAAAGCATTTCTAATACTCTAATAAAGAATAAATTTAACAGTCCCTAAAGGTACACAAAAAAGTAAGTTAGCTGCGAAAAATATTTATGCTATTTGATAGGACAAACTTGTTCTGTTTTTGCTCCTATACTCTGTTACAGTATTCTATATACTCTTGTTCTTGCTGGGGACAAGAACATAGCTTTGTATAGTAAAAATCAAGGAGAGTGGATTCTATGTGTTTAGTGGGGTCAGATAGTAAAGTCAAGCCAGTAGCTGCACGGCAGATTGTAGCAATAAAAAGAATGTGGTTTTTTACGTTTAGAGAAGAGTTAGATGTATCTGGAGGTCTTACACAGAGTGATGTACGGGAATTGGTTCTTAAAATATATAATTATGAGGAATCTAGATGTGGTAAATATTATGATTCAATAGGTCCAATATAGAGAATATCCTACGAATGGAAGAATAGTATTACCAAAAGAACTACGAATAACATTAGCATTCGCACCGAATTCCAGTGTGAAAATGTTTGTGCTAGATGGGAATATACATGTACAGAAGCAAGAAAAAAATTGTTTTGTGACAGGTAGAACGTCGGAAGATTACAAAGAACTCTATGATGGACGCTTGATCTCAAGTCCAGAGGGAGCAAAAGATCTTTTGCAAACTTTACAGAAATGGATAGGAAATTTGAATAGATGCTGTTAAAAATTTCACTTGATGAATAAACAAGACAGACATAAAAAGAAGATAAATATGAGATATATTTTACCTTATATACTAATCAGATTAATTAGTAAACATAGTCAAATTAATAAAAATGTATAGTTTAAGTAGGAGAATGTCTATGATTAAAAAAATAATAATGATCAGTTTACTTATAATTATAGGTGTTAGTGCAACAATTTTTGGTTTCAAATATAATACTGCTAAACATGAAATTGCATCGTATATGGAGAAACAAGGAATTAAGAAAGAAGACATACAGAAAGAAAATCCTTTGCAGAGTTGGATAATAACGAGGGAACCTAAAAGAGGTTATTTTTGGAGTTATGTATATATAAAGGATGAGGATCCAAGTCTTCAATATAGATATTGGTATTATGATGGCAAGGTAAAATTTGCTGCGGTGAAGGTCCTGAAGGCCTCCAAAGGAAACATTATATCCGAGGGGATAGAGTTAGATTCCGAAGAGAAAAAGAAATTAAAATACCCACCTTTGGATTAAGAGCGATGTAGTTTAGGCTTTTGTACGGCAGAGAGGAAATATGAAGTTTTTCACAAAACAAACCAACACACTAAATGAAAATAGAGAGTGTAAAATAGTCCCAAAAGGTAGGCGTTTATGTGCAAATGATAAAATAACTCTTTACATTTGCCCTTGTATACTAATTTTTGCAGTTCTTTATAGGTAAAAAAACGAAATCTACTTTAAGCATGATGAATTCTAAAGAGGACTTATATATACCGAATTTTGCAACAGACCTATTCGCAGTTGTTATCTGCATCGCATGAATGAGACCGTTGGTATCTACAGCGATATGTCGTTTGATTCCTGAAATTTTCTTTCCTGCCTCGTAGCCTTTTTCACCAGCTGTCCATGTATTTTTCACGCTTTGTGCATCTACGATGCAGAAACTCGTCTGCTTCTTACGCCCATCTTGCTCACGATATGTTTCGACCAATTTTTTTATGCACTTTTTCGAGAAGACTTGTGTCATTCTCGTCTACTTTCCGCCAAATCTGATAGTAGGCATACACGGTTTTCCAGTTTGGAAAGTCACTCGGCAGATTGCGCCATTGGCAGCCTGTTGTGAGCAGGTACAGTACGCCGCAGAATACTTCGTACAAATCAACTTTGCGGGGACGCGTCCTTTTCCGTGCGTTTTCTAAATCCTCTCGAATCAGTTCAAACTGTTCACGGGATATATTACTTGTATAATTGTGTATCATAGGAATCATCCTTTTTACATAGATTATACCCTAGATTTTAGACAGGTTCTTAAAAAAGGAAATAATCAACATGGGTTATCTTTTTTTATTAAGGCGTATTTTGAAACGATTTTTATTGAGAAAGTTTGAATCTTTTAAAAAATAAACTCACTACATGATATATTTGTTTTGTTTATAAAATATAGTAACGGAGTTTCGTATAATGTTAAAAAGGAAAACATATTTTGTTATGGTTTTTACAATGATTTTAGTTTTATGTATTCCTTCGTTTAATTTGGCATTTGCAGAAAATAGAGAGGGAAATACTTCTAATGTATCTGTTAAATATACGTCAGAAGAAATTAAAAGTATGGTGAAAGAATCAGAACCTATTTTTCCATTTGTAAATCCAATTTCTTCGCTATATTATAAAATGTGCTGCGGAGAATCTCGGCATACGCCACAAGCGCCTTTACCGAATATTTATGCCTTAATTCACAGATGACTCTTACTTTGTCTTTCATGGTGATTTTTCCTTGGCTTGAACTAAGGCATTCAACTTTTTTAAATACTCGTTTTCCATTTCAAGTTGCTTAATACGTGCTTGAAGTGCTTCTGTAGAGCCTTCTACTAGACTTTTTTAGGTTGTTTATTTGATTCTTTTTTCATGGATGGATGCCTCTTCTTCTTAGAAAAGAGCGTATCGAATCCGCTTGATTTCAGTTGAATTCGCCACCTTCGAATCATTCCGGGTGAAGAAATTTTAAAGATAACTGCAGCTTCGCTAGAGGAAACGCCATTTTCGTTCATGTAGTTTAGTACGTCCATTTTAAACTGCGCTGTGTAAGATGTATAGGATTTTTCAAAAGCAGATAGACCATGGTATTCAAATTGCTTCATTCAGTTATGAACCACAGATTCGCTAGTACTGATTGATTCTGCGATTTCTTTTATACTTTCTGATGAATTTTGATATCGCATAACGGCATTAAGTTTTTGTTCGTTTGTAAATTTCGTCATAAAAAACTACACCTCCAGTTGTGTCTAACAATTGGGGTGCAGTTCAACAATCAAACTTCGTTTTTTCGACGTACAATGAATTACAGCAATTATTCATACCTGCTTAAACGATAATCCTATTTTGTAAACGCTTGTATGCTTTTTCGAACTTTGCAACAGAAGCCTATTCTTCAACTAGTTGTGCGGCTTCAGGGTTACCCGATCCTTTTGTACGCACAGTGTGAAATATATTTAATTTTTGCGTTTGTTTTTTAGCCATATCTATTCGCGTTTCCAATTGATGTCCTCCTGGAGAAACCCTATTATAATCAGTAATTAATTCTTGCAATTTTTCAGAAGGTTTTATAGAAAAATCCATCGTTGCTTGATAAACACCTGCCCAAAAATAAGAATAACCATAATTATATACCGCTTGTGGCATAGTAAATTCACGTTTAATAGAATCCTGTTTCATTAAATTAGTTCCTAACGTTTGTGTTGTTTGCCACATTCCAGTACCACCAACTTTAAATGCATGTTTATATCCAATTTCAAAGTCTAGTCCTAAGGTTTGTCCAACTGTAAAAGCTTCTTCTTGGGAAACACCTACTGTATTATCAAGATTAAATGAGTATGCAGAAGTTTTATTCAGCCTTTGTGCATCTATCCGTGTATAATAGTAATTTGTTACTGATTTAGTTCCTTGGACTACATCTACATCTTTTGGGAAAGCCCATTTCCCTAGCAGTTCTCCCGACCTGATATCGGTTGTATTCTTGAGATAATACTTATTATTTACCTTAGGTAGCGGTTTTAAATTTTTATCTACAAATATTGCATCTTCAAATATCGTTCCAGGTCCATCAGTGGGTCCCCAAGACCCTGCAGAAAAGTCCTTCGTCGCTATGACATCGATATATACATACTTATCCATATCGGATTCTATGGTAGTCTTTTCTCCTGTCTCAGGTAATGAAACATCGCCATTCTCGGGTGAAGGGATATCTTTAAAATAATCTAAATTTTTCTTTACACGTTTTATAGTAGACTTAGGATAATCTTTTTCCTGTGATAGGATACTAGTTACATATTGTATTGGTTCTTCTGCACTAGCAATACTAGGAATCATGATATATGAAGTGCTTACCATACAAAAAATAGGTAGCTTTATTTTTTTAAATAACATAACATCGCTCTCTCTTATAATTATTCTTTAAATATTATGATATTGGTTGCCAGTTTGAACCTGGTTTCGATACATTCGACATAACTGTTTTAAGAAAATATTCATTTTGTGCAATATCATAGCCTTCAGCAACAGCAATACCAGTTGTAGCTAGGTAATGTATCGTACTATTATTTATAGGATTTTTATATTTATTTCCGTGTTCTATTGTATTTACAATATCATCATCGGATATCCCCCTTTCGATTGCCCTCTGCATAGCATGGCCATTGGGTTCCCTGTATTTTTTTCCAAATCGTTGCGTTAATTTGTTTTTTAAACCTTTTGTTCTACTATTATGGCGATATTTACCTATTGTGGTTGTGCCAGATCTTTTCTCACGATCAATAATTTGGTCATTTTCAAAGTCTATCTGAAATGGTTGTGATGGAGATAGTCGGTAATCTAATCCACCATTTTCTTCAATTTGATATTCACTTGCGTGTACATTTATATCACTTACAGCCATTGTACCGCTTGCTAATATCCCTGCACATAAAATAGGTTTGATCCATTTTTTTATTTGTATTTCCTCTCCTAACATATTTAAATAGAGGGTGTTGCAAAACTCATAAATATTCAAAAATGAATGCATAAAGAAATCTGTTTTCCTGGAAAAATGATAGTATCCCCAACTATCACTGGAAAGGACGAATTTACTAGTATGATAACCAATTTTGATCAGAATCAATCCATTTTACAGGTTTTATTTGCATACGTAGACAGTTTAACTATTGGAGGCGTTCCGCCTATTACAGGCCGTCCACCCATCTGTAGAAAAGCTTTACTCAAATGTTTTTTTGTAAAAACGGTATACCAAATCAATTCATTCCGCAAGTTAACCCGTTTTTTTGCATCAATATCCTTCATTTCGTGTATCTTGTGGTCTTTCTTTTGTTCCTCATATATCTACTTTTTCACGTGTAGGTACTTGGTTTCGCAACGAAGGAATTCCGTTGATTCATAAACAAACTCTTCAAGAAATGAATTTAGGGCTGATTCCGTGTGTTTTAATTGATAGTACAGCCTTACGGAGTAGTTTATACGATTCCCAAGCAAAATGGGGACTATCTACTTGTTATGGTTGGTATAAGGGCTATAAAGCCCATGTCTGTGCTACACCAGAAGGTGTTGTATTGTTGCCCTATACATTTACAACAGCGAACGTACATGATAGCAAAATGGCTCCTGTATTACTTCAAGGTATACAAGATCGAAATGTCCTGCTTTCCGTGGCAGATGCGGCTTATGATAGTCAGCACATTTATGAAATTGCACGAACACGTGACATCTTTGCCATAAATCCAACCAACCCTCGGAATGGTGAAAAAATTAAGAATACACATCGTCGTGTATTGTCTCATTTTATACAAACCATCTTTGGAAAACAGTTGATGAAAGAGCGTGGGAAAATTGAACAACAGTTTAGTACATTAAAAGATAAAGGGCTGGAACAGCCTCGTTGGTATGGTCAAAATCGCTATCTATTACATGTTCAGCTAGTTTTTTTGATTCATAACATTGCATGTTTATTTTAGTTTTGCAACACCCTCTAAATATAAAACGTTTCTATGACTCTCGCGCATCGGATTTGTCTATTTTCAAGACATAACCATCCGTGTTTTTACAGAGACACAATGTTATAGTGATAACTGAAGATAAACCTCTTTGTATTTATTTTTATGTTTCTGTAATGACTACATATTTACCACCTAAGCCCTAACCCTAGTCTAGGGCTTAGGCCAATTTAGCTAGAGTTTTTTTATAATGTTCAGTTGCAAAGTTGGAAAATGACCCCAAATAATAAATGTACGATACTTTTTTTGTATATTTTATACGATTTATTCTTATAAGTTGTATTTTAATTCTATTTTATTTAAGGTATGAACGACAAATAAGGAGATATAGATATGTTAAAAAAACTAAAAAAATATTACCTACACTAGCATTTATAGTTGCACTGCCGTATTTACATACACCCCCTTCATTTGCAAAAGAAGAATTGATTCTGATGAATCAGCACCTTCCTCAGGGAAACATAGAATTCAATGATAATGAAATCTTAAATCGTGAGAAACGAGGGGCTAAATCAACTAATTTAAAAAAGAAATTAAAACAACGATTTAATAAAAAATATAATTTTAAAAACGAACAAGTGTTAAATCAAGCAATGGAATGGGGCATATCTGATGAGGATATTGTAAATACAATATCCTATGGAACTAAATATACTTCTCCTGAAGATAAGTATATAATTTACCATTTACCTACCACAGGAATTCTTGTGAAAGAAGATTATGATGCGAATAAAAAAGAATATACCATAAAAACTATTGAGTCCAATGTAGTTCATGCTAATCCACTTTGGACGAAGATTACTGTTTCAAAACAAGATCAATGGGAAAATCAATTAACCTCCCTAGAAAAACAGGCTATTAATTATTATACTGGTATGGGTTATAAATATATAAATACAGAATTAAGAAAAAGTACTGTTGATGGGGAGGAATCTAAGTATATCAAACTTATTGATAGTGCATTAAAAAAGGCTGCCGTTTCAAATAAAATGACAGTCTATAGATACACAGATGAGCGGCAAGTAAAGGGTAGACAAGATTCTTTACAACAATTTAAAGATTTACAATTAGATACTTTAGAGAATATTAATGATACTCAAAAATATATCCAAATGGCGCAAAAAATTGTTGAAAATTGGGTAGGAAAAACTATAAAAGAACCTGCATATACAAGCACTGCTATAGAGAAAACAGCAAAGTTTAGTGGTAGACCGATTCGTTTTGAAATTGAAGTTCCGAAAGGTACACATGCAGCATATATAAGTTCGATGTCTAACTTTCCTGACGAAAAAGAATTATTATTACCACGAGGAAGTAAATTTAAGGTTATGGGGGCATCTACAGTTACCGAAAACAATGCACCATTATTAATTATTAAAGTAACCTTAGTATAATAAGGGTTCTGGTGCAAAAATTATTTTATAACAATTCCAAACTGAATATTTGATGATTATGAAAATAAATCATTCGAAATCTAGAGCGAAACCGCGTATTTTAATAACAAATAACCATTTAATATTCGGAATTAAGCTTATATTTTTACACTATTCGAGGTTTGCACCAGAACTGAATAAACTACTGATGTGCTATTATTAATCTCGATTTCCCTCACTATTACAAGCTAATAGTTGTTCGTACATCATTATAGCGTGATTATCCGTTACATATTGATCTTCTACAAACTGTTTCTGTTGATTATCACGCCGTTTTCGAGAGAGCGTAAGCAATCGAAGAATCCCGAAATCCCACTCCTTTAGGAGTGGGATTTCGAACGGCAATTGAAACTTGTAACTTTCAAAGCCCACTGCTTTAGCTGTGGGTATTTACTATTGTCTTCTTTGTCTTAACTCTTGGGCTGGGTGCCTTACAAGGCATGTTCCAATAATAATAAAAAAGGGAGATCTTCCTTAATCTGTACCCTTTGTAAAGGACATTTTTAAAAAAATTAGGCAACATTAAGAAGATGATTTCTGCATCCTGGTCTTAACCTTGTCAAGTAGACAATAAAAGATTAGGTGTCTTTTCACGGTTCTGTTGCAAAGTTCGTTAAAGAATAGATGATTTTGACCAAAAAAATTTCATTTTATGCGATTGTTACTAAATTCCGTAATTCATCGTACGTCGAAAAACCGAAATCTGGGCTCAGATTTCGGTTTCGTTTATATAAAGCATAAACAGTTTCAATTCCTTTTATTGTACGTGAGACAGGATGAATATTTTGAAATCCTGCGGATTTAGCAAAACGTCGCTTTACATGCTGATGGTCCTGCTCGATGAGATTATTTAAATGTTTGATTGTACAATACGTCGTATGTTTATAAAAGCCTTGTTCTTTTAATTTGTTGAATGCGCAATAAAATAAATATGACCTTAAGCTACATTCGTTAGTTCAAGGTCATATTTATTTTGGGAATGGTTATGAAGTTTTAAAAAATACTATTAATAACAAAATCGGAAAAATTAAGATATGTCTAAATGTAAATAAGATACTTTCACTTCCAATAGAATGAGATGATTTAGTATTATAATGAATTAGTTTTTTCATGATTAAACCATATACCATAGAAATTAAAATCAGTAGTAGTAACAAAAAAATGACTTGCATCCTATTATACTCTATTGATGTTGCAGTAACGATAGCTGGTTTTATTGTGGCGAAATAAATAGTTATGTACATGAAAATATTTATAACACAATACAAAATGAAAGAAGACATCTTTTTGTATATAATTATCACCTCGGTTATTAATCATCGTAATACTATATTAAATAATAGCATAAAAACAGAAGTGTGTAAGTTGATAAAGACTAAGCAGTTAATTACAACAAGGGGGTATTGCAAGACTAACATAAATATGCAATGAATCAGCAAAACTGGCTGAAGATGATATAGATAACGATTTTTCCCCTACCACCGTGGCGGTTTTTTCTTTGTTGTATAGAAATTATACATTAAACATAGTGCGAGGATGGTATAGGTAGTAGATACGCGTACAAATCTCAGAGTAGCATGGTCCTAAGCATGTGATGATAGTTGTCTTTAATTACTCTAAGTATGGTGCAAGTCCTTGACCACATAAAGGACAAAATGGAAGTGGACATTTGGTTTAAAGAAGGATATAAATATCTAGAATCTAATTATTTGATTCACATTTTAATCCAAGAGGTACAGGTTCGATGCGAAGTGAAAAGGATTTGTTGAAACAATGGAAGGCAGATTTGCAAGCTATTCAAGAAGAGAAAAGGCTGAAAAAGAAGGCTAAAAAAAAGAATAAGAGATATAGCATTCCTGGTAATACAGCTGACTTCATGAATGGCAAAAATACATATCGTAAAGAGAATGGGGTATGGAAGCAAAGAAATAAATGACGTGAGAGTACATGGGTTTGACTAAACCAATAGCAATTCTGAAGGCGCTGCCGTGATTTGGGTGGCGTCTTACTTGGCGCTAAGGAAATATAAGGAAGAAACAAGGGGGAGGAATGAAGGCAAGTAAAAGAATGTAAAGGGATGAAAAATGCAAATACAATGTGTGGTGGTAGGGCTTTTAATACTTTCTCCTGTAGTCAATTTATATATTCATGGATATCCGTTATATATTGTATGTTTCATGTCCTTTATTCAAATGACAATATTTTATGTGTCCTTATACAGAAATAAACTAGTTTGAAAAGAAACCTTCTTATGGTCTTACCCCTGTCAAGTAGACAATGTTAAAAAGACTAAGCAGCCATCGAGATTCGATATTCTATCGGCGCTCGATGGTTGAGTCGTTTTTGGAACCGTTTATAGTTATAAAAGTAAATATATTCTTCAATTGCTTGTATTAAATCTTCTTCTGTTTTAAAATGATTCAAATACAACATTTCCGATTTAAAATGGGAGAAAAATGACTCGATACAAGT
>NZ_ALBR01000090.1:0-47861 GCF_002081505.1 Bacillus sp. CDB3
AAAATATCGCGTTCATCAATCCCAACTTGTTTCATGGATTCTATTTGTCTATCTTCATTTTGTTTACATAATAATATAACAGAAGAACGGACCAAAGGGTGTCTGTTTTATAGGTTCGTTCCCAAAACAGAAAATTAACGTTTAGGAACTTAAATTTCATAGATTTCACCTAGTTCCAAAACATCTACCTTTGCGAACGAAAAAGAGTAACCGAATGGATGCTCTAACAGAACTATAATTTATGAGAAAGGTAAGACAAGTAAGTTTGTCCGTACTTTACTATATACATGTCTTTTCCGTGTGTGCAAAAGAAAGGGAATTCACCACTATCATAGAACTTGCGCTTCTGTTGTTTGGTCTTGTATTTATTCATCACTTGCTCGCCTTTCATTTTGTCCTTTGCAAAGGATATTTTTAAAATTTATTTTTATGTTCCTCATGTTATAGTAAAAGTACCCTATCAAGTTTATAACGGTTTGTTATTCACTTTTTATTCGCACGGCCACATCATCTTCCTCCAGCAGATGATGTGGCTGTGCTTATTTAATTGCTTCAACAGAAATTACTCCAGTATTTTAAACACTCAACATTTAAAATTTCTTGCATGAATTTCACCTTGTTAAATAACTATATTTTCACTCGTTGTGTTCATTTGTTGGGCAGGAAATTTTCGTTCTCTCCACAAAAAGAAGCACCCAGATGGATGCTTCTCAAGTTCATATAAAATTCAACTAAATTACATATACAAACTAACAATATTTACTATTATTTCTTACGTTTCTTGCGTATATACTCATCTATTGATAAGAAAATTACCAATGCAGCAAAAATACCTTTTATCCAATAAACTACTATATTATGAGGAAAGATAAGGGGCAACACAAAAAATACTATTATAAAAACACTCACGAACACAATAGTATTCAGTTTATTATTCATCCCTGCTCACTCCCTTCTACAGCGCATAAAGGGTTAAGACTTTCGTAATCCACCAAGCCGCTGTTTTATTAACCCCTATATAAATCAATCCGTCTTTCTTTTTCTGTAAGGGTATATATAAATTAAAAATACTATAAATAGAATTATGATTAACACTTTTACACCGATGGGAAAATCACAAAAATATATCCTTATAGATTCTCCAAATTTAGGCTCTATAAAAGTTCTTATAAAATTAGTTATAAGAAAAAACAACCCTAAAGTCCAAAATACTATTTTTCTAGTTTTCTCACTCATCGTATCAACTCGCCACTCTTAATTAATTTTAAATAAGAATTTATTTTTTATCTTTGAAAAATATATAGCTTAATTTAAGCAATATATAATATGCAGCAATAGTTACAATACACATTATTATTAAATTACGACCTAGATCTATCCAAGATGAACCGTGTAAAAATTTTGATAAAGATATTTCTACTATCATTAAAATCACATATATACAATTGTTCCTCATTTAACTCAACACCTTACAAACCTGTTTTTTACTACCATACTTTTCTACAAGAGTTTGGAAAACATATCTACATGTATCCCTATTGCAACATTGTTATTTATTATTCTGCACAGAATCAACCAATTGTTTTGCATCGACAAAAGACATTCCTGTTTCTGTTCTTAAAAAATGTATAGTTTGTATTTCATTATTAGTTTCTAAACTTTTTTTATTTCTTCCTTTAGGCTGTCAAGAGTATGCGAATTGATTAACAGTTTGCTATTTTCTTTTCTTAAAGCTGTTACTTTTTTATTTAGGCTTATTATATAAAGTAAAAAGCATATATTCATTATGAATGATCCATAATGATAAATTTCCATAATTAAAATTCACACTCCTCTTTTACATCCGTAAATCCACTTAACCCGGCCATTAGACCTGCTAGAAGCGATTCCTAATTCAAATCTTACATTTTCAGGGAGAGTGAGTATATGTAAAAAAAATCCCTTTTTTGGTTTAAAAAACCAAATTAAATTCTAGATTCCTTGTAGCACAGCTTTTCTCACTTATTTGTCCCTAGACAAAGGACAATAATAAATTGATGACGTATAGATATCCACATTCCACCATTCACACTCACGTTTAATGTGTAATTTCTATATAACAAAGAAAAAAGCCATCACCGAAGTGACAGATTTCAAGGGGATGGGAGAAAAGAGAGAAAACAAATGTCAAAGTTTCTCCTAGATTAAGACTGAGTACTCTCAACCTTCTCCAAGCCACCGCATCATATAATTTTTTTAGCTCTTATTAGCTACGCGCTTTACGTTCGGTGACTGGGAGAAGACTAAAAATCTTCTCATTTATACTCCGTGGAGTCGGTTATACGAAAATCATTTTTGTTATATTTCGTCCCGTGATAGATGAAATAGGTTCTGTTGCAAAGTTCGATATATATAAGTCCTCTTTAGAAATTCATCATGTTTAAATTAGATTTTATTTTTTACCTATAAAGAACTACAAAAATTAGTATACAATGACAAATGTAAAGAGTTATTTTGTCATTGGGATATAAAAGTCTACCTTTAGGGATGTAAAAAACCTTTACTTAAGAAGGTTTTTTTATCAAATATTAATTTAATATCCTAAATTAATTTTGTATTTCGTATATATTTTTATACTATTCTAGGTTTATACCAGAATAGTTGACAGGCGTGTGTTCGATAAGGTTATTTAAATAATTTTAGCTGCATCAAACGCTTTTGCTATAGTATTGACTTCTTTTGAATGCTTACCATATTTTATCGTAGCGACTTTAATACAAGCATGTCTTAATTCTACAAAGTTGGAAGTCTGGTTTAACTCATCAACATTTACATAATAAAACAAATCAAACATTTTATTTTCACCTATACCCTCAACTGTAATGTCATTGTGCGTTCCGCCTTCTGCAATAAGATACGCTACTTTATTTATAATACTAGAATTAAAATGGACACCACCCTTATCACCCTCATCAGAGCCATCATATTTACTGTAGTCATCTGGATATGGGACGCCTGATGGACCAAGGATAGAAGAAGGATCCTTCATGTTACGAGTGACAGTACCTGATTTCTCACCCAAATCCCAGTTGAAATCCCCATTATTCATATATTTTTCTATTGCAGTCCCTAAAATATCTGAAATTGCTTCATTAATTGCACCTGATTCTCCATAATACTCTAAATTAGATTCATAATTAGTTACTCCATGAGTATATTCATGGCCCCCAATATCATGTCCGTTTACAGCTGAACCAAAATAAAATATCTTATTTTCAATATTTTCTGCATTCATCATTTCTTCCATTGGTGGAGAGTAATCCATTACAAAAGAATGTACTTCTCCCCCTTTATTATCGATACTATTTCTATTATATTTTTCTTTGTAAAAATCATAGGATTTTGTAGCAATATAATGAGCACTAACGGCCTTGGGATTATGGAAAGTAGATGACGAGCTTTCAACAGGCTTTTCTTCAGATTCTTCTGCGGATGTTGTTTCAGGCTCCTCTGTAGAATCATCTATTTTCGTGTAAAAAGTTTTAATCCCTCCTCCACGTGTATAATCTTCAAGTGAATAGGTACCATTACTTGTTTTTGATACACCAAAAGTTCGCAAAATTCCTAAACTATCAATCCCATTTCCGCGCAAGGAAGTAGTTTTATATTCCTGTTTTTTTGCCAGCTGTTTAGTAGTCTTTATATCTGATTCTTGCATCATATCTTGCAATAACTTTCCATTACTTGCATCTACTAAATAGGTGCCGAATACATGTTTACTCGGTGTAGTCATATTAACTGTTACTTTATAGGAATACAATGGTTCCCCACCGTTTTTGTTTATATAAATAATTTGTTTTATCTCATGATCTTTAATAAGTTGAAGCTCTGTCCCATATCTATCATATATATACTTTGTTGCAAGTTCTGTTGAAAAAGGTATTTCTTTTTTCAAGCTACTAGCTTCTTTCAATTGTTGAGCACTTTTTCCTGAAATACTTGTAATAACACCTGTATCATCTACATGTGCTGTTAACTGGTGACCATAAACTTCTTTTCCTTGAAACATTTGTTGCACACGAACCAACGTTTCGTTATCGTAAGAAGGTCGCTGTTGAATTACTTGAAAGTCCACACCTACTTCTCCATTTACTTGATTTGGGGCTAGGACATGTTTTATCTTTTTTTGCAAAGCGTCTTGTACAACCTTATCAGGTTTTGTGTTTGATGGTAAAGTTAGTTGACCTACTGTAAAATATTTTTCTTTCGTTTCTACTTGTAAGTTACTCAAATTTTTAGCGTGTGTGAGATCCGCCGGACCAACGATTCCACATACTCCTAATATTGCAAGGCTAGTTGGAATGAGCTTAGTTATTTTCTTCATAAATTCACCTCAGTTAAAGAATATTTTAAGTATTCAATTTCCTGAATTACCATATGACATCTCTCCCTTTTGAATTTATTTTTCTTATTATAAAATTAAAAAAATATAATAAACCTAAATATTAGTACTATTAAACTCATATAATTACCGAGATTCCAGTCTAAAGTTGAAAACTGACTTGAAATAATACATATGTAATATATTTCTTTGTATATTTTTAAGGTTGCGTAAAACTTTGCAAAAAACCTTATTAGGACTCTCAATATATCATCAGGATCACAAAATGAGTATCTTCAAAATGTCCTTGGCTAGGACAAATTTAATTAATATTCAAAAAACAATAACTATTCTATCATCTCTGGAGTATGATGTAGTATCCCTATATTAGCTAGCGGTCTCTGTTGTAAGTGAATAAATATTTAAATAGATTGAGAAATAGGCTTTACATCCTATATCAAAACTCATAAAAGTCTACCTTTACGAACGAATTACGCTTCTGTTATTTGGTCTTGTATTCTTTCATCGCTTGTCCACCTTTTATTTGTCTGAATAAAAGGAATATTTGCACTCCTTTTCTTTTTTTCCTAATGTTATAGTGAGAGTAACCTAATTTCCGTTGGCAGTTTCAGTCAACATATATTTTTCTAAGCACAGTTGCACATCTTTCTAGCAGATGATCCAGCTGTGCTTATTTAATTACTCCAAAAGAAATTTCTCCATTGTTTTAAGTACTTAACATTTAAATTACATAAACTTCACCTTGTTAAAGATATCTATTTTCGTTTATTTTGTAAAAAAACTTCATACCACACCAAAATAAAGCATCCACAAATGAGTAGGTACTCCACTTGAAGATTCATGCTATATACAAACAAAAGAGAAGTCCACTCCAGACTTCTCTTTTTCGATGTATAAGGAAGCACAGAAATTACTCACAAGTGCATAAAACTTGATACCCTTTACTCAATCTATTGAAATTTTTATCAACTTTGCAACAGTACCTTTTAGTCTCTGTTTAGGACTTTGACAAATTTCTTTTTTCGTAAGTAAATCCATGAGAAAAGTATTAAAACTAATGATATCCCTCCCATGTATATAAACTGCCATAAAATATCTCCATCCTTTGTACTTTCGTTCGCAATTTTTGTTAAACTCAGATCTAGCTCATTTAACTGTGCAGCTATATTTACTAGAAAATGCGCTATAATTGGAATTAATAAATTGTTTGTTCTTATATATATAGCAGCACAGAAAAATCCCAAACCTACTGTGAACACTAATTGGATCATAGTTACATTAAGTTTTTGTCCCGAAGAAAGGTTTGCAAGATGCGTAAGTGAGAATATCAGGCTAGACCAAATAACTGATAACCAAATCGCATTCGTTTTATGGTTCCAAACTTTTATAAATCCATTTAATAAAATACCACGCATGAGTATTTCTTCAAATGTAACTGAAGCTATCGTGGATATTACTGCTAAAAGGTAAGTATGCATATTCACTTTCATTAAATTATTAGGTTCAATACCTTGTGCATTCGATACGACTACAATTAGTATCGGAATAGATAAAAGTAGCCCCAATCCAATTCGATTGGTTATATCACCGAATTTAATTTTAAAAATTGCCGTATTCGATAACAATAAAACTAATAGAAGAGTAGAGCGTGATAATATGTCGGATTCATGACTGTCAAGAAATAAGAATGTAAACAATGTGTCGGATACTGCCATAAGAATTATTATAACTATAAAGAAAGAAATTAGTGCAGCAGTAGGATATTTTTTATAGAACTTTTCCATTAAATGGCCTCCATTTTAAATACAGTTATTCACAATAGAGATGAATCAACTATTGACAGTGAGATGACAACAGTATGCGTATAAGGGAAAGAATGACATGGAGCGCACTTTATTTTTCTAATATAAACCAAAATTTGGTTTTATATACCAACCTATAATGCATATTGAAAATGGAAGAAGAACAGGCGATAATATTTATGCATAAAACCTCTTTTGGACCGTTCCTGCCTATCGATTAGACATAATAAATACGTTTGTTCTTCCTCCACTCAGGGATCCTATTTTTTAAAAATTAATCGCATATTACAATACGTGATATTTTAACATCCACACATAAACAAAAGAACAACTGATACGTTCAGTTGCCCTTTCGTAAAACTCTTTATGTTATTACTATAACTCATTTAATCAAGGGGGTCGTTACCCACAAAGTACCTCACCTAAAAGTAACCCTTTATAAGGCTTCCATAAATTTGATTACTTTTCGTATGTCAGCATGCTTACGTTTAATGTAATAGGGACTGTAATCCAAATCGTAGGATATTTGTTCTAGTGTCATTCCATCTACGTATTTCATCTTCAATATTTGATGATCTAACCCCTTGAACTTTCCAATTATTTGTTTTAAATCGTATAAATCATTCATCTTATGTGCTAATTCATATTCAATCCGTTCTATATGACCTTCTACCTTCGCGCCTTCTGATTCAGCCGTTAAACGTACGTCTTGTAAGTCACCACTTACCTAACGTTTTAATTCTCTTTTACTGCGCTGTAGATTAAACTCAATGTACTCAATTTCTCCTTCTAGCTCTTGATATATATTTAACCAGTTAAACAAATGATGATTCACCTACTTCCTTCCTCATCTTCTCTATGACTCTAATAATCCTCGGTTTTTCAATTGTTGGCGGATCGTACTCTTGTCGTACCCTAATATTTCCGCTATCTGAGCGTATGTCAGGCCTTCCTTTTTCAATTCCATTACGTCTAGACATACCTTATTCCACTTCAGTTTCGTTTTATACTCCCGACTTTTTTCATCTGTAATCAAACTTGAACCTAATTGCTGAATTTCTTGACCAATCTTACACGCTTCTGTACAGTATGGATGTATTTTTCCCATGTGATACTCACAATTATTATGACAATGATTATCCTGTAAATTTAAAATACGAATTCTAGTTTCTCTTGCGTCCATACTTCATTCCTCCTCGGTTCTTTCCGTTTATTTTTATTATACCGAGGTTGTTTGTGAAGGGTAGATTCTTTTAAGGTGCCTATAACCATTCCTAAGCGATTATAACTCTCGAGATACATATGGTATTCAGAAAGAATTTAAACTTCAATTTACTAGGTTTCTGATAGATTTTTTTCATTACAAAAGACAGTTTCAGAATGAAAACCTCTTTTCACACTCAGGTCCATGATGTACCTAACTGTTTAAAATACTCTGAACAATTTTATCAATTAATTCTTCTAATTCAGCTGCCGTTTCTAAATCCGCTGTATTGTCTGCAATCTCCTGTAATTTTGTGGATAATGCTAATAAGAAATCTGTGGATGTATCCATGTTTTTCCCTCCCTGTATAAAATTCTACATTTAATTCATACTATCCATAAGCTGTATTCCCTGCAGCTGTACCTTTTTTCTAACAAGTTATAATGGAGCAGTTAGCTTTTGCTAGCTGCTCTTTTATATTTCATAAACACCGTTTTGTAACCCCAGAAATCGCTCCATTTTTATGCATCGTTTCAATAAAATGCTTTTGATCCGGTCTTAATCTGCCTTTTTCATTTTTCACTTCAATAAAAAACATTTTTCCATCTGATTTACGATAACCAAATAAATCACTAAATCCTTTAGGCAATCCAGTCGATACTGTTCGACCGTCTATCGTTTTAAATGTTCCCACATTCGCCCTAAATACAATGGCATACGGATTTAATGCTAATCGAATAGAATTTGGCACATCTATTTCTTTAATAACAATCAACTCCTAATCACACTTGGGGTTCTGTTGCAAAGTTTTTTAAGTGAAATTAAAATGTAAGAAAAATGATTCGAGGAGCATGATGCAGGAAATATTTTAAAGGAAAACAGTTCAAGAAAGATATTATTTTAGTAGCCGTCGGCTATTATTGCCGTTTTTCTTTAAGTTATCGTGATGTATCTGAAATCCTGAAAGAACGTGGAATTTCTATTCACCCAACAACAATCATGCGTTGGGTGCATGAATATGGCAATTTGATTTATCGAATTTGGAAGAAGAAAAATAAATCAGTACATTTCGTATGGCATTTAGATGAAATCTATATCAAAGTCAAGGGAGAGTCGCGTTATCTTTATCGTGCGATTGATCAAGAAGGATATACCTTGGATATCCAACTTCGTAAAACAAGAGATCATCAAGCCGCCTATATGTTTATGAAAAGGTTAGTGAAAGCTTTTGGAGAACCAACGGCTCTCACAACAGACAAGGCTCCTGCCCTACTTTGTGCGTTCAAAAAACTGAAACATAACGGTTTTTATCTGCATACGAAACATTGTACCGTTAAGCATCTAAATAACCTCATCGAACAAGATCATAGACATATCAAGCGACGTTTTGCCAAATCCGCAGGATTTCAAAGTCTTCGCCATGCTTCACGTACATTGAAAGGAATCGAAACGATTCATGCTATATACAAACAAAAGAGAAGTCACATTCCAGACTTCTCTTTTTCGACGTACAATGAATTACAAAAATTATTCAGAACTGCTTAAACTACAACCGTATTTTGTAAACCGGTTTATGTTTTTTCAAACTTTGCAACAGAACCCCAAACATGATGTACAGATTTGTTTTTCTTTACGCTATCGTCATGTAATCGCATACTATATCCTTATACTACATCACGTTTTTCAAATAAGATACTTGATGCAACAAGCAGTATTGCAAAGTATACCATTACAAGTAATAGTGAGGTTGTGAAATTGAAATCTGTAAATGGCGGTGTACCATCGCCACTAATTAGGTTGTTATTATCATATACCTTTAAATTCAGATGAGAAAATACAACAAATTTTGCTATGCTTTCAGCAAATTTCATTAGCATCATATTAACTATATGACTCATGAAAAGTAATAACAATGTAATAATCAATGGCAGTACAGATTTTCTAAATACATTTGCAAAGAAGAATGCAAGTGTTGCAAAGAAAAATGGTCGTACAAGTTCATATAAAATTGTTTTTAATACAATCGCTAACGTTAACTCTGTTTTACTACCGTCCATTACAATCCCGCCAATAATCATGGTAATTAACGTACTCGCAAGTACAATAAATAACATCGTTAATAACACCGTAATATATTTAGAAAATAAAACTGTAATTCGTTTTCTTGGACGAATTAGTAATTGTTTAATTGTTCCTTGTTGAAATTCCTCTGTAATTGTACGAGAGGCTGTTGTGATTCCAAAAATCATTGCAAACAATATAATTAAATCAATATTAGAAATTACAAAATCTAAATAAGACCCACTCAAACTATCAGCTTCACCCCATTTTGCGATTACTACTGCTCCTAAAATCTCCAATAAAGCAATTACACCGATTAAAATATATATACCTTTTTTTGCATGTAACTTTAAAAATTCATTTTGAATTAATTTAAACATTATGCCTCTATGCCTCCTGTAATCGCCAAGAATTCATCTTCTAATGTTTTATTTTGAACGGTTACACTGTATACAAGTACATCAATAGACACCAGTTTCTTCACAATCTGCGGAATTTCCTCTTTCATTACAGATATAACAATTGTATCTTCTTTTACGTTCCCTTTAATAACTTCATTAGCCTTCTGAACTTGATCCACTTCAAAAGCTACTACAACAGTTTCATCTTTTTTCACTTGTTCCTTTAAATTATAGGCTTGTACGAATTGACCATTCTTAATGATTCCAACTCGGTCGCACATCAGTTCAATCTCACTTAATAAATGACTTGATACAATTACCGCGATATTTTCTTCTTTCGCTAAACGCTGTAAATAATCACGAATTTGGCGAATACCAGCTGGATCTAGTCCATTTGTCGGCTCATCTAAAATTAAAATTTTAGGATGATGTAGAAGTGCTTGTGCAATTCCAAGCCGTTGTTTCATCCCAAGCGAATATGTTTTTACTTTTTTGTGAATGGCGTGCTCTAATTCCACAAGTTTAACCATTTCTGTGATTCTTTCGGTACTAATCGGCGCAAGAGCCATATTCGCAAAATGTTTTAAATTTTGCATTCCTGTCATATAGTCGTATAGTTCAGGATTCTCCACAATCGCCCCAATTTGTTCTAATGCTTTCTCACGTTCGGTACGAATGCTATGACCATATATTGTAATATCCCCTTCTGTCATTGCAATCAAACCTGTCATCATCCGAATCGTTGTCGTTTTTCCGCTCCCATTTGGTCCAAGAAATCCGTATACTTCCCCTTCATGGACTTCAAATGAAAGACCATGAATAATTTCATTATTTTTTATTTTTTTATGCACGTTTTCTAATTTTACTACTACTTTCTTCAATTTCTGATCCTCCTTTAAGATTGCTGTGGTTTGTGACTTGGTTTAGAAGATTTCATGTTCTTGAATGTTTACAAACCCCCACTTAAAAGTAGGTACTTAATGTAAGTGGGGGTTCGCAATTTCTTTTTCTACACTTGAGTTATGACATCTATCTTCCATATGAAATCATACAGTATGTTACCAAATGGTAATTCTGTCTTTTGGAGCCATATACATAGCATCGCCTTTTTTTACACCAAATGTGGAGTAGAAATCATCGGTATTAGCAGCAACTTTATTTGCCCTAATTTTCCCTGGCGCATGAACATCGGTTGTTAAATCTATTTCTTCTACTTCAGGGCGAGTTTTATTTCGCCAATTGGTTGCCCATGATTTATAAAACTCTTCCAAATTTGCATCTGGCAATTGTTTTGTTGCTTCAAGCGCAGCCTGTAGTCCACTAATGTCTGCAATATTTTCTGATAATGTCAGTTGTCCATTGACTTTTTTGCCCCGATACTTTGCTTTGTTGTATTGGTCCACAACGGCCTTTGTTTTTTCTTCGAATTTCTTGTAATCTTCTGTTGTCCACCAATTGACTAAGTTTCCAATCGCATCTTGTTTTGCTCCATTTGCATCAAAGGCGTGAGAGATCTCGTGTGCAACAACTGAACCTATACCGCCATAATTCTGGCTTGCGCTTTGATTTTTATCATAATATGGCGCTTGAAGGATCCCAGCAGAGAACCTAATCGTATTTGTCAGCGGACTATAGAACGCATTAACAGCATGTGGAGCTGTGCTCCACTCATCTCGATCAGTAGGTTGATCGAGTTTTGCAAACGCATCTTTAGTCACGATCGTTCTTATGAATTGAACGTTTTCAAATAACGTCTTATTTTTATCCACCTTAAACAATGAATAGATAGGATCTAGCTTATCTGAATAGCCAACTTGAATTTTCATAGCATCCAGTTTTTTAATCGCTTCTGCCTTAGTTTTTTCAGACAGCCAGTCATTTTTTTGCAACTTATTTCTGTAAACCCCGATCATATTCTTAACCATACTTGTGACATTTTTCTTTGCTTCGGGTCCAAAATATGTCTCAGCATAATATTTTCCAAGAACTTCCCCAAATAATGAATTTACAATACCGTAAACCCTGTCTTCAGTAGATGTCATTTTTTCTTGACCCGACAGTGCTCTATCTAATTGAAAGAATGTTTTTATAAAATCATCGGATAGCATAGAGGCCGAACCTCCTACAAATTTTGCATAAGTCCAACTTTTGATTTTACTCCAATTCTTTTCGTTGATAATCTTATCCCAATTCTCGAAATATTTAAGGTTCGTGACTGAGATATGTTTTGGCTCTTTCCCAACAACATCTACTACGAATTTTTTAAGATCAATATTTTGGCTGTATGCTTTCAGCTCATGTATTGTTTTTGGGTTATAAGAAGCTTCTAAATTACTGGCTTCTTCTGCATTTTGTGTATATTGCGCATACTCTTTTTCGAAATCTACAGCTTCACCTGCAATTCGCTTTGCTTCTTTCTCTGTTTCTCCAACCATTATTAATAGATCCGCTAACGTTTTCTTGTATATCTCTAATAACTTTTTGTTTTTAGGATTGGCAGATGTATAGTAACTCTTATCTGGAAGAGTAAGTCCAGGAGCTCCAATGTATATCATCTTTTTAGTCACATCTTTCATATCAGGCAAAATACCCAAACTCAATGGTAAAGCAAGACCTTTAAAATAAAGATCTTTTTGTCCTTTTTCAAAATCAGCTAAACTGTTTATCGATTTAATTTTTTCAATATCAGCCTTAATTGCTTCATAACCCTGTTTACGAAGCTTTTCTCTGTCAGCAGCCAGTTTGTAGAATTTAATCATATTGCCGATTTCGTCATCTGTGTTACTACGGCCTTTACCTACCATTTTTTCAATATCCTCTGACAGTAGCTTTTGTATATTGGTCGCGAGGACCTCAAAGTTACCTATCGATGTTTTATCCGCCGGTAATTTCGCAGACTTGAGCCATTTAGCATTTACAGCCTCATACAAGTCATCTTGTGGTCTGATTTTTGCACCTGTATTATCTTGCATACAGGCTGAGGTAGAAATTATAACAGCTACACATAAAGTTATGATACTTAGCTTTTTAATTTTTTTCATAATAGTTTAGTGCCTCCAAATCCGTATAGATAAAGTCCAAAACTATCTGTAAAATGACTAGATAGCAAACCTATTTTTAAGAAATTAAATCTTTACGTTCTCATTTGAATTGCAGAGACGATTGGTAGATGCTTAGATAAAGTCTCTCCCATCAATTCATGATAAGAGAATATATTTTGATGATTGTACAATCTGTGATGTAGCTGAATAGGTTTGAAATGAAATTCCTGGTTATAAAGTACCCTTGATTTTGGTTTCTATAACCTAATTTTGAGTGCGGTTCAAATGATGAAGTGGTTAAGAATGGCTATACCATTGGGACGAGTTTCTTCTCCATTCATAACATGCGTTATTATTTGGTCCATTATACCAATAAAAACAACTGCAGCAAAAAAAGAGATAGTTAACAAAATGAAATTTATCGTATATCTATAAAGGTCTACCTTTACGAACGAAAAAAACAGACTATTGAATTAGTCTGTTCTTAGGTAAACAATAAATTTTTAGTTTTTTGTATTAGAACCAATTGTTTATGGGCCATAATACTAGTCCATCTGTTATCCAAAATCGTTTGTACCCATTTAGGATTATCAATAAACGATTTTCGATTCTGTTGATACTTCGTATAAATAATATCATTACATTAACTTTCTTTCGGAAGCACAATTCTTTTATACAATTGAACTGTAATAAAGTAGTAAATCAAGTAAATTACTACGAAAATAACAAGTGGTAACCAAATGCGGAAATACGTATCCATTAAAAGAGGGCTGAACATGTTCATACCAACTAATACGTGAACAATACCCACAATTGCAGGGACTAAGAATACAAAGAATAACTCCTTATAAATCGATTGTGTTAATAATTCCCGGCGCACACCGATTTTACGAAGCATTTGATAACGTGTACGATCTTTGGATGCACCAGATAGAATTTTAAACATTAAGCAACTTGCCATCATTGCTAAGAACGCAATTCCAACGAAGAAGCCCATAAACATGAATCCGCTGGCAAGACTATGATTCATATTATATATTTGATACGTGCTATCCAAGTCTTCAGCTTTCACATTTTTATATTTCACTACCTGTAATTCATCAAGTTTTTTCCATTCTTTCAAGTATGCTCCAAAATCATCTGTTTTCCCAATAAACACAGTACGTTCTTTACCCTTCATACTATCATATATGTTTTGATCTACAATTTTTATTTCATGATCAGGATACATATAAGTTGGCTGGATTATCCGGAAAGCGTCTTTCCATTGTTTTGGTTTCATATCTTCTTTACCCCATTGTCTTGACAATGCAAATGCATCCATGGGAAATTCCTCTGAAACTTTCCTCGTCTTCCTATTTTCCTCATCTATTACTAAATGAGCACAAAAAGACGAGAGAATTCTCGTCTTTTTGTGTACTATGATTTGGGTAAAACAGAAACTCGAAGATAACAGGAAAAACAGCTTTACCCTTACTATGTATTATCATTTGGTTTTCCATACCAAGAATTGAATGCTTTTTTAATGTAGCATGACGGACATAAAATGCCACTATTAAATATGTCCTTTCAAAAGACATATTTAATAGTGACATTAGCTATTTGAAAGATTGGTTTATCATTTCCTCAAAATTGGCGTTTACTTGTTAAAAATTTTCCCAATAAAAAAGCTGACTTTCTAAGCGCCTTTGATTTTTTGTTTCAATGGTATTAAAATCTTTTGATTGGGTTTCATTTTTGGATAGTATATTTTTCCTTTTTATTCATATTCGATACGATTTGGCTCATCATACTAAAAATAAATTTAATTTAGTGAATTTCTCGCAAAATCGTTCGTAAAAGTTTACCTTTACGAACAAAAGAAGCCCCCAGATGGACGCTCCTTTTGTTCATGACTTTTAAATAACTTAGGCTCATTATAATTATGTTGAAAATATAAAAAAGACTTGTACATTTCATTCTTTTCTATTAGCTAAGTCTATTTTGATAGCGATGGTAAACTGTCTTCATATATGATGTCGGCAGCACGTTTATTACGATAGTTAGGTGAGATATCTAAAATTTCAACATCTACCATTATATATTCTTTATCTTTTTCAATTACTGGTGATATATTTGTAACCTTATACGTTCTATTTCTTGGTAAAAGTAGTTCCATTTCTCCAGGAAAACTACTTAAAGGGTCTACATATATAGCTGGTACTCCTTTAGGAACATGAATTTTCATCAAAATAGGTCTCTCGCTAAATGCTTCTGCTGCATCTTTAACAATGCTAGTACTCATATATGCCGGATCTTTTTTATATTTTCCTTGAAACCTATTTTTAAAGAATTCAAAGCTTTCCATATTTATCTTTGAAGTACTGTTAACTGGATCATCCTCTTGTAGATCAAGTTTCACTAATGAGTTTTCTGGTAATCCAAATGCACTCTCACTTACTCGACGATAGACTATCATATCATCATGTAGTCTCACCCTAGAAAAAGCACGATCTATCTGTTTAATACTCTTCTCTACTTTTTCTTGATCTAGAACATCAAAATAGTCATTACGAAGAAAGCTGTTAACCATTCCAGCACCCATCGAACTATAGCTTCTTATCGCATCTTTTTCTACTTGTGGAGTAAGTTTATTCCACAAGTTAAATAGTTCATTTCCCCAAGCTGTTGCTTCTGGTTTACATTTTGAATGAAAGTCCAATGGATTTGTAGAATGACACTGTTGATTAGGGGTAACTGTCTCTGCCGAAGTATTAATAGGTATTGTTAGTAATGACATCATATATATACATATACATATACATATACATATACATACACTACATATATTCAACATTTGTTTGTTTTTCAACATCATTTTTTTCCTCCTCTTTTAGCTGTTACGTCTCTTTCCCTCATACAGTACTAGGATTTACTGCCGATTACTATCCATTTTCCTTACGTAATCCTTACAAATATGTAAGGTGATCTTTTATAAATGTTCTATTGCTATATGTCTCATAAGAAGGTGTACCTTTACGAACGTAATAATTTTTACACAGATTTAAAAATTATTACTTATGACTATTTAAAATATTTGTTCATTTATTATATAATATAAGTAACCTCATAATTCTAGATTATAATAATTTTATATAAAAAGGAGAATGATTCCATTGAATTAAAAATTTTGTTAAATCTACTTTTAGAAAATCTATTCTACGAATATGAAGACTGTTATCCTAGCATATACTTTGTATTTTTAAAAAATAGGACATTACTTTGATCTGTTCAGCAACAGAAGGATAATTTTATTGAACAAACGTTAGATACCCTACCATACCTTTGAGATGGAGATACAAGACGTAAAGTATCTGAAAATTAAAATATTAACTCGAAACATTAAACAAAATATTCATTAGTATTACGCGGAGTGAAACTCCATTGCATTTAATACATTTATAACTACTAAATTAGTAAAAGGAGTTTATCATGAAAAAACTATTATCATTCTTTATTTTATCAGTAGGATTATTTGTGGTTCCATTCACATCAGCTGAAGCATCTGCAAATAAGCAAGAACTTATTATAAATACAAACACAAATAAAATGGACTTTTATCAAAATGGAACATTCATAAAAACCTTTACTGTTGCTACTGGAAAATCAGCGACTCCAACACCCAAAGGGACATTTATGATTGTAAATAAAATTAAAAATCGTCCTTACTACACTGGGCATATTAAAGGTGGCGATCCTCGTAATCCACTGGGTGATCGTTGGATGGGGCTAAATATGGCTGGAACATATGGAACAACGTATGCGATTCATGGTACTAACAATAATCAAGCGATTGGCAAAGCTACGACACTTGGTTGTATTCGCATGTATAATACTGATATACATTGGTTATTTGAACGTATGAATGAGAAAGCCACTGTCACTGTAAAATAACCTGAAAAATAGATTTACAAATAAGCCAAGAATAAATATCTTGGCTTATTTGGGTTCTGGTGCAAAAACGCTAAAGATTGTGCAAATAATCTCCTAATCTTGGACATACGATATTATTACTCTACAAAAGGTGACCTGGTCAAGAAAAACTGGAACACAAATTAGATTACGCAATTGATTTTGAATATTGATAAGGAGTCATTCCGTTTAATGTTGAATGAGGACGAACGGTTCTGGTGCAAAAAGACCATAAATGAAAAAAGAAGCCTAGTTTCCTAACGGATTCTTTGATTATATCGTTAATCCAAACAGTTGGTGGATAAAGATATTCTGATTTTGGACAGACTGATCCTATAAATGTATTTGCTCTTTTTTGATCATATACATGGCCTCTAATCCAGCAATCATTTTTTTCGCTGTACGAAAAGATTGTAACCCTAACATATTCCAAATACGTTTTTTGATAAATCGATGATCTTGTTCCATCATATTATTCAAGTATTTCTTGACCCGTAGTAAGATACTTGATGGTAAGCTGTTTTCTTGTTTTAACTCTCGGATTGCAAGAGGATAGGCTTTATCTCCATCTACGTTAATCACACGAGGAATCGTCCCATGACAAGTAGCCAGGGCTTTCTGAAAGAAAGTTTTGGCAGCCTTGGTATCTCTTTTTTTACTGAGGTAACAATCAATCGTATTTCCTTCGGAATCTACTGCTCGATACAGGTACATATCTTTTCTTTTGATTTTAATGTAGGTTTCATCCACCTTCCAAGAATCATTCGTTTGTTTCAAATGTCTTCGAATTCTCTTATTCAACTCTGGTCCATATTGATGAACCCATCGCATAATAGTCGTGTGGGCCAAAGATAATCCTCGTTCTTCCATCATTTCCACTAAATCGCGAAAGCTTAGGTTGTACCGCAGGTACCAACGTACAGTTAATAAGATAATATCTGGCTGATAATGTTTCCACTTAAAAACATTTACCCTTTTCATATTAACCACACACCTTTTTAAAGTAATTCTTTCAGTATTTCCAAATTTATAAGATGACTTTCAGTTATTTTGAAGTTTTTGCACCAGAACCTATCATTCGATACTTCTTTACCTAATTGTTGTAAGTTACATGTTTTATCCAAATGAGCATTCATCTGTGTCAATGAGTTTTGATGCTTAAATGTCTCATAAAATGTTTCATACATAATCCTTTGAAGTCTTCGTAAGTTTTTCCAGGTACATTTTTTAATATCTACAGCCAACTGAATATGTCACTCCTCTTTTTCATCATGCACTTCTCTCGTTTCCCTTTTTTACAAATTCCTAGTCTTTTTCAAAAAGCTGTTCTTTTTGAGAGATTTTACTATACCATGCAAACACAAAAACGAACATTTCAAAAAAATCCATTGTTATAGACACTTTTTCATACAACCACGCTGATACGGCTAAAATCGCTACCTATTACATGTTCAATACGTTTTTTTTATTCTACATACACTGGAAATTTCCTAGAAAAGACAGACAATAAAAGGCGTATTTCCGACATATCCATTTTCGTAAACTTTGCAATATCTTCAATATCCATTCCGTTTTTGTGCATCCCACGGATAAGTTGGACTTTTCCTTCTTCTATACCAACTTCACGAGCATGTGCCAATTTCGCTTGTTCATCAAATAACACTTTTTCCCGTGCTTCATATGCTAATCGGAAGGAACTACTCTGACTCATATTCTCCCATTTGTGGATCTCTTTTTGTAACATGGGGTCTTGTTTCATGGCGATATCCTCCAATGTGTGGGTCAAATGTTCATCTTCATGTGCTGGTAACAAGAGTAACCAACGAGCAAATTCATTTTCCCACGGATTAATTTTTTCTTCTCTCCATTGCTGCAGTAATTTTGGAATCTCAATAAAATGAATTTCCAAATCATCCAGCAAGACTTGTTTCTGCTGCTTACTCCAAAACTGTCCGATTGTATGCATATCTTCATAATCAGGAAAGAGATGAAAATCTAATAAGTTAATGGCAATCGTTTTTCGGAGCGAACGATACGGCATTCCTTTTTCAAGCTGAGACGTGTAGAGTTTACTCCAATAATAAAGGGAACGTTTTACAATCTCTTGTGTATTTCTTAGTTGGATTTCGATGTTGACTTTTGTTCCGTCATGCAGTGTGGCAAGTATATCTAGTATGGATAATTTATCTTCCTCATATTCTTTATGCAAATGCGGATCTTCAATTTTCAGTGATGCAATCGGTGTAGATAAAGACTCATGCAAGATTGCATTTAAAAAAGAAATTAATAATTCCTCTTGTCCTTGTACACCAAATAATTGCTTAAATGCAAAATCGACTCGTAAATTCACTAAAGGTTGATTCATGGATAGAGTCACCTTTCTATTTTATATTCTATATATCCATTGTATCGAAGGGCAAATAAAAGAAGCAACCCCTAATGATTTGTTGAAGAATTTTATTTTTCTTAATTAATATAGTACGTGAAATTATATTATACTTCAGTATACTACTAAAAAAATTTCTTATAGAACTTTTCCTACAGTTTTCATCTCACAAATCACGTCAATTCCTTTTAACGGTCTATTTACTTTGTATAACAAGTTTTATCACATCTGCATACAAAACCATTCCGAAGACTTATTCTTTATCTTACAAAGGGAAATAATAGGTCGTTTTTTTGTATTTTTCTCAAATTCCACTTTTTCATATCTTCATCCGCTATTATTTGCAGGGCTCTCTTGCAAAGTTCGAAATAGATAAGTCCTCTTTAGAAATTCATCATGCTTAAATTAGATTTTGTTTTTTACCTATAAAGAACTACAAAAATTAGTATACAAGGACAAATGTAAAGAGTTATTTTGTCATTTGTACATAAATGTCTACCTTTACGAACTAAAAAATATTAGAGTAGTGGAAATTTTCCTTCTGTAGTAAATTTAATCATAAAAATTGGTGTACAGTTCAAAACCAGACTCCTGTTTTTTGACGTACAGTGAATTACAAAAATTATTTATAGTTGCATAATAGTTAGTGATAAATCTCTTATCTCATTTGATGTTAAGAAACTTTGCAATAAGACCATTTTTACCATTCAAATCAAAAAAATGGTTTAAATAACTAAAAATATCAAAATATATAAAAGATATTTTTCACTCTGTTTGATAAAAAAAGGAGACTATTTTTCCATGTTCAACTTAAAAAACAACTCAGTATCTATTTCGGCATTCTCTTATGCATAACACTTATCGGATGTCATTCTGATAAAAAAGATAACAAACAATCCTCTTCTACAAGTAATATATCTAATCAACAAAAACAATTAGATACATCAACAGGCCCTTTACGTAATCAATCTATTTCTGTTCCACAGTTACAACAACAATTACAAAATCAAATCACACAATTTGTGTATTTTTATCAAGCAAAGTGTTCTCATTGTGAAACAGCTGCTTCTATTTTGAATCCGTTAACACGTGAAATGAACATTGAGATGAAAAATCTTAATCTTCAAACAGAATCTAAATCTGTGTGGGAAGAATTTCACATTATCGGGACACCTACTCTGGTTTATTTTCAAAAAGGAAAAGAAATTGATCGGATAGAAGGAGCGCACAAAAAATCTGATTATCAACAGTGGTTTCAAAAATATACCCCAACTAAATAAAAAAACCGAACAATATTGTTCGGGTTTTTTAAGCAGGCTCTGAATTAAGCTTGCTTCATATAATTAACGTTATCTATTACCGTAAGTGTTATCCCACAAGAATAATTGCTAGTAGAACTCTCCGAACTGAATATACCATATAAATACATAGTTTCTCCATCTTCTCCAAGATAGTAATTCGGAGATCCACTCATACCTTTATATGTGTCAAGTTTATGGTGTAAAATAGAGTAATCGTAATTGTTTCCATTTTGAATGCTATTCACGTCTTGAATGTGATCAATCGTCCCACGTGACTCCCACATTGTTGGTCTATCATCACTAAAATATCCACCATCTTCCTCTTTATCACTAGGATATCCAGTGATGATTATTGGATCTCCATGTGATATTCCATTTATTAATTTGAAGAACTTATGATTTGTAAAAGTACCTTTTGGCACTTTTACCACTCCAAAATCTAACGCTATCGACTGATTAACCTTCTCAGTGTTTACATATGCATTTGGGACCATCAATTTAGTAGCTTCAATTTGACCATAAGGTATTTCCCCATTATTATAACCAGCAGATACAGTTATACCATCAACATAAGCATGCTTGGATTTATCGTATATACAATGTGCCGCTGTAAGAATTGTACTGTCATCAATGATGGCCCCTGTACACGTGTGCTTAGTCTTGTTATAGAACGGACCACTAGTATACTCCAATAACACAATTGACTGATAAGGAGATTGTGTTGTTTTTTCAATTCTTTTTCGCTCATCTTTCCCAAATATAGAACGAATTTTGCGATTTTGTTTTCGTTGAAGAGCATCATCTTGTTGAATTTCACCTGTTAACATTTGTTTTTTCTTTTCTCTTACTTCGTTGTCGGTGTGGATTTTTCCATCTGAAGTAGAAAACCCTTCTGGATTCGCTTTTATTTTCTCTAATTCATCTGCATTGTGGACAAGACTATTTCCCTGATCAACAGCCTTTTTATTTTTAGATTCACTTGCTTCTACATTCACAGTATTTACATTTATTATTCCACTTACTAATATCCCTACGCATAAAATAGATTTAATCCATCTTCTCATTATTTAGCCCACTCCTTTACAATTTATTATTTTATTTAGATTGATTCAACGTTGTTTTTTTAAAAATAAAAAATAGTCTATAAAACATCTTTCAGACGCTTCAGGTTCTTCTGTACTAGCTATAAAAATATTTCTCATATAAAAATTTACTTCTTTGTTAATTAAAACGTCAGGTGAGTATATTTCGTGTCCCATCTGATAATTTTATCGTACTTAAAAAACAAAAATTAAGATAGTGTAAATTTGTCTGATACCAACAGACAACGTATTAGATTTTCTATATCTAAATATAAAACATATCCGTGATTGGATTGTGTTCTTCACGATGTTACACATACAAATAGACAATTACATGTTTTGGTTCTGTTGCAAAGTTTTTCGAATGGAGCTAAACGGTAGGAAAAATGAGATGAGGAGAATGGTATATGAGGTATTTTAAAGAAAAACAATTCAAAAAAGATATTATCTTAGTAGCCGTCGGCTATTACTGTCATTTTTCTTTAAGTTATCGTGATGTATCTGAGATTCTGAAAGAATGAGGAGTTTCATTATGGGTATAACTTATTTCTTTTTTGGTATACTAAACCAGAAACTTTTTATCAAGTAAGATGCACAAACCATTGAATATTTAACAACTCTATATAGAGATCGTAACAAAAATAGTAGCTACAGTAATCATACAAGCCGTGGAAGAAAAACTTTTATCATCTATCATGAGAGTTGATAAAACGAAACAGTATTTCTCGTACAGGCGCTCTTTTTCAATTGGTTTTTATACAAACGAATTCGGAATATACTTGGATTGAAATCATTATAAATATTAATTTTTATACGGAGGTTTTAAAGTGAAGAAGAAAAGAATTCTATTCCGTGCAGTTCTTTCTATAGGAATATTATCCAGTGCGTTTGCGTCAAACATATCCGTCCATGCACAGGTTACGCAAACCAATCTAGACAACTATGATAAAAAAGGTATAACTCAAGAGATGGGTTCTCCACAGATAACTTCGTATATAACTAAAGGGAGAGATCCAGTTAATGGAAAAAATATTACCGTTATGAATTTAAAAGATGGATCAAGAGTTGCTATAAACACAAAGCATATTCTTAAACATAATTATGCAATTTCCGATCCCGATAAAAAAATCCATTCAGTATTCTTTAATTTAGAAGATAGGGAGTTCTTGAATAAGATAAAAAGCGGATTAGAATCAATTACTTTAAAATCAGGAAGGAATTCGTATCGTGTTCCAGCACAAGGATTTGTTCGTGAATTACTTCCAATAAACTCTACCCCTCAAGGACAACGAATTAGAAACGTAGAAAAATTTGATCTAGTATTAGTTGTAAACAAACCTACCGATGGATCTGTGCCTTTTCTAATAACTGCTTATCCACAAGGAAAATAATAATAAAGTATATAATTTTTATGAACTATAATCTCCCATCCTTTATAAAAGCGATGAGGATATCTCTTATTTGGTTCTGTTGCAAATTTTTCATCGCTAATAATCTGTATTCCTAGTTCTTTCCTTTATAACATAATAAAAGACAGTCTGCAGACTGTCTTTTATTCAGAGTGTTGGGATGACCTGGTCAAGAAAAACTGGAACACAAATTAGATTACGCAATTGATTTTGAATATTGATAAGGAGTCATTCCGTTTAATGTTGAATGAGGACGAACAGAATGATAGTACATATAAATAAATTCAGCTACTAACTGATTCACTTGGGACAGGGAAATGAGCTTTTCTCCATGTAAGCATTCTCGCTTACAGATACTAAAGAAAGATTCTATTACTGCATTATCCCAACAGTTTCCTTTTCGGGACATACTTTGTTGAATTTTTTGCTGTTTACAAAAATCAGTCACTTGGTAACTGCTAAATTGTGATCCTTGATCGCTATGAAATAATATGTTTTCTCGTTTCCCATATGTGTTTTTTACTAATTGAGCATCTTGACAAGTATCTAACGAATAACCAAGCACCCGTCGGGTGCTAATATCTAATGCCGCACAAAAATATACTTTCATCCCATTCATCAAACGGAATTCCGTAATATCACATACTACAGTTGGTATGTCTTTCTTACCAGGTTTAAAGGATCGCTTTAATACATTGGGAAATGTACGGTGTTCTTGTTTTCGTTTCTTATAATAAGTGACAACTTTTGACTGCAAGCCGGCTTTGCATAACGTTTGTCTTACTTGTGACAACGTAACCTTGACTCCCTTGTTTACAAGATAACGGTACAACTTTCGATACCCCATTCTTCCTTTTAAACATTTAAATTGCATGACAATATAAGCCGCTGTCTTTTTACGTTTTTTCTGATTTTCAGTGGGTTTACGATGAATATAGTCGTAAAAACCACTAACAGACACTTGTAATCGATGGCAAAGCCAGCGCACTCCAAATATTTGATTATATTGTCTTATAAACTGAAAGCGTGTTAGTTTTGGTTGCTGGCAAAGAAGGTTGCCGCCTTTTTTAGAAATTCATTTTCCTTTTTTAACGCCTGGATTTCTCTTCGTAAAGAACGTAGTTCTTCCAGTTCATTGCTTTCACAGGAGGAAATCTGTGTAGAATATTTTTTAATCCATACATTTAGAGTTCCGTTACCCAAGTCAAATTCTCTCTGGATACTTGAAATAGAACGACCTTCTTTGATCACCAATTCAACACATTGTCTTTTAAACATTTCATCATACTGTTTTTTCATCTGAAACACCTCTTCATATAGAATAATTTATCTCTATACTGTGTTCCAGTTTTACTGTACCACCTCACGATAACTTAAAGAAAAACGGCAATAGTAGCCGACGGCTACCAAAATAATATCTTTTTTGAATTGTTTTCCTTTAAAATATCCCATGTATCATTCTCCTCATCTCATTTTCCCTACAGTTTAGCCCCACTCGAAAAACTTTGCAACAGAACCTATGCAACTATAAATAATTTTTGTAATTCACTGCACGTCGAAAAATAGGAGTCTGGTTTAAGGCTCCCATTTTTCTTATATAAAGCATACATGATCCATACCTCCGTAAACTACAAAAGAGAGGAGCCAAAGCTCCTCTCAATCATAATATATCTACCATTACACACATTTAATTAGCTTTTACAGTCGTAGAAGAAACCTGATCATTCCAAGTTCTTTCTCCATCTCCCATACTAACATCTGTTAAGTTTAGATATTTTCCGTTATTAACGATAGCAAGCGCTCGACCTTGCGCATTCGTATGTTCGTAAATTACTGTATAATTTCCAAAAGGGTGTGTAAGAATCGATGAAATAGCATCATTATTGGAACCACCAAAATTTGTGATTACAACTGGATTTCGACTTGCATTTACATCCAATTGCGCTCCTTTTAAATTAATATCATGATAAAAGGTTGAATGAATCCGTGATGATTGAGATGCTGTTAACAAATTCAGAGCTACTGGGTGTTTCTTTACATAAGATTCAAACTCACCCTTACTATCAAATCCAATTGTTACAGGTTTTTCAAAACGTTCTCCTGGTGTCACAACTTTATAAGGTTGTGACGAAGTATCTGCATATACCATGCCATCAGATCCACCAAATATCATTGTTCCAGCTAATAAAGCAGTAGAGACTACACCCATAATACGCTTCCAAACCAAATCACTCCCACAATTTAAATTTAATTACAAATTGATTTTATAATAGTGCATATTCTATGGTAAGTCCTGAATTTATTTCTCAATAACCTACAATTTTATCCCTATTTTGTATACCCAGTCGCTTCTTGAATATCGGACAGTTGCCAAAATGCATTACGTGCATTGACATACCATTGCTGGTTCCGTTGCAATATATAACCATATAGATGTCTTTTTTCATTCATTATTTCATTTTAGCTGGATACTTCCAATCTCGCTTATCTTTTTTTCAGGTTTTGTTTTTGGCTTCTTTTGCTCTATTTTGTTCTTCACCTGAGTTTGTTGTTCTAGTTTATCTAACTTTGTTTGCATTTTTTCTATCTGTTCTTTTACTTCTTTAAACTCCAACTTGATTTCTGATAGCAATCTTAAAATTGCATCTCCTTTATTCATATACAACAACCTTCCTTCGCAGACAAAAACTTTCTCAACGCTAAAAAAATGAACATTCTGTATTTTTGATTATAATATAGAAGAGTGCTGACATTCTTCCCTTTTAAAAAGAACGGACTATCCGAATAGAACCGTTCTTTTTAGTTTATTCTATTTTTTTATGAATTGTATTTTTCTTTGGCTGGAGTAAATTCATAAATTGGACAGCTGTTATATCCCATTTTTCCTACAGTTTAGCTTCACTCAAAAACTGTTGCAACAGAACCTTTCTCAATATACATCGGATTAAAATCTTGTAAAATAAAAAGTGCTAATACAACGTGTTACTTTTTGTTTTTTGTATAACTTTCCTCTAAAACAGAACATGCATATGCATGTTCTGTTTTATTGCGAATTATTCACGATATACAGGAAGAAAGAATAAGAGGCGTATTAGAGAAGAAAATCAAAAGAACGGAGTGACGGAATGAAAAAGGCCTTCAGTAGTATTTTAGTTGGTATATTTATTTTTTGCTACTCTTCATTAGCTTTTGCTCATGAGCACGGGGGATATTCACATGATCAAACCATAGGAATCGAGAACAAGTCTTGGATGTCTAAGATTCGAGATTCTGCTAAAATGAGTGATCTCTCCATTCCAGGTACACATGATACCATGTCGACTGGATATGGAGGTGATATTGTGCAGACACAATCTATGTCCTTGCAAACACAATTAGATGCCGGTATACGGTTTCTCGATATTCGTTGTCGTTATACAGATGGCTCGTTTGCCATTCACCATGGTCCAGTATTTTTACATACTATGTTTGGGGATGTATTACAGACAGCAACCAAATTCCTAAAAAAACATCCAAGTGAAACAATATTTATGCGAATAAAACAAGAACATAGTGATGTGTCAAATGATACATTTAATCAAACTTTAAAAAAATATATGAATCAATACCCAGGTTATTTTTTTGATAGTAAAAATCGTACAAATACCAATCCTACTGTAAGCCAAATGCGTGGAAAAATTGTAATCTTGCTAAATGTAGGAGGATCTAATATTGGTCTGAACTATTCAGATGATTTCCATATTCAAGATGATTATAATTTATCTACAAATTGGGATTTATACGATAAATGGCTGAAAATAAAAGCACATTTGCAAACGACAAATACCGCACATCGCAATGGAGAGCGTACAAAATTTATAAATTATTTAAGTGGCAGTGGTGGCTCCTTCCCCTATTTTGTAGCCAGTGGACATAGTAATCCAGCAACAGGAGCTTCTCGACTTGCTACAGGTTTAACAACTCCAGGTTGGAAAAATTCGTATCCCGATTTCCCTAGAGTTAATTGCTTCCTGGGGATTTGCACCATTGCCTTTGAAGGAACGAATGTGTTAACAACGGATTACCTTGCAGCAAATTCTTTTGATTACGCTGGCATTGTGGTTGCAGACTTCCCAGGAAGAGATTTGATAAATCAAGTGATTCAGACGAATAAAAAATTGCATAAATAAGGAGAAAAGGGATTCTGTTGCAAAGTTTTTATTTTCTTAAAATTTTAGAATAAAGATGCAAATTACAAGAATAAATATTATAAAATATACAAGAAATCGCATGCCGAATTCATTATTTTGAGTGATTTTTCAACTTTGCACCAGAACCCTATAGAGGTTCTGGTGCAAAAAGACCATAAATGAAAAAAGAAGCCTAGTTTCCTAACGGATTCTTTGATTATATCGTTAATCCAAACAGTTGGTGGATAAAGATATTCTGGTTTTGGACAGACTGATCCTGTAAATGTATTTGCTCTTTTTTGATCATATACATGGCCTCTAACCCAGCAATCATTTTTTTCGCTGTACGAAAAGATTGTAACCCTAACATATTCCAAATACGTTTTTTGATAAATCGATGATCTTGTTCAATCATATTATTCAAGTATTTCTTGACCCGTAGTAAGATACTTGATGGTAAGCTGTTTTCTTGTTTTAACTCTCGGATTGCAGGAGGATAGGCTTTATCTCCATCTACGTTAATCACACAAGGAATCGTCCCATGACAAGTAGCCAGGGCTTTCTGAAAGAAAGTTTTGGCAGCCTTGGTATCTCTTTTTTTACTGAGGTAACAATCAATCGTATTTCCTTCGGAATCTACTGCTCGATACAGGTACATATCTTTTCTTTTGATTTTAATGTAGGTTTCATCCACCTTCCAAGAATCATTCGTTTGTTTCAAATGTCTTCGAATTCTCTTATTCAACTCTGGTCCATATTGATGAACCCATCGCATAATAGTCGTGTGGGCCAAAGATAATCCTCGTTCTTCCATCATTTCCACTAAATCGCGAAAGCTTAGGTTGTACCGCAGGTACCAACGTACAGTTAATAAGGTAACATCTGGCTGATAATGTTTCCACTTAAAAACATTTACCCTTTTCATATTAACCACACACCTTTTTTAAAGTAATTCTTTCAGTATTTCCAAATTTATAAGATGACTTTCAGTTATTTTGAAGTTTTTGCAACAGAACCAAAATTCCCAACCATATCATGTGTGAAAGGCGATATGGTTGGTGAAAGGAAATAAGACTCCCTTACTATAACGGAAAGAAAACAAAAACAGAATCACAAATATGTCCTGTGTCAAAGGTCAAATAAAAGGAATACAAGTGAGGAAATCTTTTAAATCCAATTTTTAGAAATTATTAGTGGGAATAATTATATTGAAAGCGAGCTCAAACCTATCATATAGATGTATATTTTATATTTTTTATATTAGAAATAATAAAATATGTCCCTTGCAAAATGTCTTTTTAATACTTTTTATCCATCTAGGAAATAGCGTATGATGACCTCATGTAAAATGAGATATGTTTGCATAACTAAAATATAGTAGTAAGGAGGAAATACATTGATGAAAAAATGGATGCAATCTATTTTTTGTGCAGGCATTTTGTTCAGCGGAATTATGACTATGAGCAATATGGATGTACAAGCGAGCGAGCCTCAAATTGACATGGAGAATAGTCAAATTCTTACGCGGGAGAAAAGAGCCGGTTCTACTATAATAGGCCAGCACCATAATAATAATAGAACCAAGGATCTTCACCAAAAACTAAACAACTTATTTAAGAATAAGAAAAACTACAGAGAGCCAAGTGGACATTCTATACAGAGAGCAATCGAACGAAATGTATCCAATGATCAAATTATAGGTGCAATTGCTAATGGAAAACAATATCATGATACTAAAAATGATAGTACTGTCTATTATCAAGCTACATCCAGAATTGCCGTTGCTGAGGGATATGATAGTGCGAAAAAGGTTTATTTTATTAAAACAGTTATGGTTGATGTGGCGAAACCCGGTTTGAATTGGCAACCAAAGTAAGACAGTTCTATTGCAAGGATTGGGTGTGCTTACATTACTCCCATGAAAAAAAGTATATCGTTCTATTAAATAAACAAGTCTACTAGTCAATATCTGTTAAAGAAACCTTTCCTTAAGGAAAGGTTTCTTTTCAATTGTAAAAGTAATTTCAATACGCTTATACAGAATAAATATATTTGTTCATAAAGGTAGACATTTTGATATTATGTTTAAATTTCTTATACATTAAGCTTAGTCACCTTGTTAAGGGAGGGGAAAAGATATTCGTACTTGAATTACAAGTGTATTTTGTAAACGGGTTTATGCTTTTTCAAACTTTGCAACAGAGTCAAAAACTGTATTCAAGAGGCGATATTCTCTTCAGTTGGAGTAGTTTATATGATTCTCAAGCAAAATGGGGGGGAATCTACTCGTTATGGTTGGTATAAGGGATATAAAGCTCATGTCTGTTCTACACCAGAACCTAAAAAAGTCAAAGAAATCGAAGCAAGTCATGATTATAATACGATTGAAAAGCAGGCAAAGAAATTAGCAAAAGAGACTATTGTGGAGAATACAAAATGAATTAGTTAAACTGAAAAGAATCTTTCCTTATTTTATAAATGCGGGAGGGATTCTTTTCTATTTTAAAACTAGTGCATGTTTTTTTTATAATACAGTAAAAACATAAGTCTACCACTAAGCTAAAATCCTTAGCGTGTTTTTTTCCGAAATGCTGGTGGTACCCCATGCCCATCAAGCTAAGCTTATATAAGTTTAATTTCATGTGAGATTTTTTCTTTTTTCTAAAGATCTAGTGTAAGTTCTTGAAAGATTTGCATACCAAATAAACCCTATCGGGTTTCAGTTTTTTTGATTACGCTACATGATTGTGAGACATAGAAAAGTTATATACGACGCCTAAGATATCAAAGACTGTTTTCTTCTCATACCTATGGGATTTTCGTCTGTTTTTCTGTAAGAGATTAAACAGCCGAGACAATATCTTTGTTAATTCTTGGGTGTCTTTTTGTAGAGATTGATAAATAAGTGGAAAATAATCTTTTATCATATAAATCGCTTTATATTCGCTTAATTCTCGTTTCTTCTTGCTGAGGAGTAATTGGCGCATTTGGAGCATAGTTGAGGAACAAAGAAAGATGCTAATTAATTGTCCGTATAAGTGACATTCTAGTCGTTCTAATTTTACAGAATTACAATGATGAATACGAAAGAATGATTTCCATGTTTTAAAGATAAGTTCAACTTGCCATCGTAAGGAGTAAAAAGGTTCCGTTGCAAAGTTAGAAAAAATATAAAGAGGGCTATAAATTTGGGATAGAATTTAAGCAATCGCTACTAATTTTTGTAGTTCTTTGTACGCAGAAAAGACGGAATCTGATTCAAGACTTCGTCTCTGTTTATATAGGGCCTGAATCGTTTCAATCCCTTTTATGGTACGAGAATCGTGTCGGATACTTTGAAATCCAGACGATTTCGCAAATCGACGTTTGACATGTCGATGATCTTGTTCAATCAGATTATTGCGATGTTTGATGGTACATTGTTTTGTATGTGTATAAAAATCGTCTTTCTGTAATTTTTTGAACGCACAAAGCAAGGCAGGCGCTTTATCTGTTGTGAGAACCGATGGTTCTCCAAAATGCTTGACCAATCTTTTCATAAAAGCATACGCAGCCTGATGATCACGAGTTTTTCGAAGTTGAAAGTCCAATGTATGACCATCACTATCAATGGCACGATATAAATAACACCATTTTCCTTTCACTTTGATATAAGTCTCATCTAAATGCCAAGCATGGTGTGCAACTTTGTTTTTCTTTTTCCAAATTTGATAGATCAAATTTCCATATTCATGAACCCAGCGCATAATGGTTGTAGGGTGAACAGAAACTCCTCGTTCTTTCAGGATCTCAGATACATCGCGATAACTTAAAGAAAAACGGCAATAGTAGCCGACGGCTACCAAAATAATATCTTTTTTGAATTGTTTTCCTTTAAAATATCCCATGTATCATTCTCCTCATCTCATTTTCCCTACAGTTTAGCTCCACTCGAAAAACTTTGCAACAGAACCTCTTTTTTTAATTTTACTAGTTTCATATGCCTCCTCTTTGTAAATACTGAGTATATCAAACAGGGGGGTGAATATGATGGTGGATCGAAAAATCATTTTAGATGCATATAAAAAAGGACCTGAAGCTGTTATTTCTTTATTTGAAGAAACATTTTCTAAGTTAGAAAAACGGATACTCGAACTAGAAAATGCTTCAAAAAAAAACTCTACAAATAGTCATAAACCACCTTCTACAGATGGTTTGCGTAAGCCTGTTACAAAAAGTTTACGCAAATCGTCTCATCGTCAAACTGGTGGCCAGTTGGGCCACAAAGGACATACTCTTGGTTTGACAGCGACTCCAGGCCATACAATTACGTATTCTCCTACATATTGTACTTGTTGTCATACTTCTTTGGACCATGAGCCTGTAAAAGGATACCGCATTCGCCCAGTGTATGACTTATTCCCTATTCAAATAGAAGTAACAGAACATAAAGTAGAACAGAAAGAATGCCCACATTGCCATGCCATCCAAGGAGCCCTGTTTCCTTCTACCGTCTCTCGTCCTGTCCAATATGGTCCAAATATAAAAAGACTGGTTCCTTATTTAACACATTATCAGTGTCTTTCTTTGAAACGCACAAAAGAATTCTTTCAAGATTGTTTTGGACATTCGATTAGTGAAGGAACTTTGATAAATCATACAAACAGTTTTTCGGCTCAATTACAGCCCTTTCTCCAAGAAGTAAAAGACAAGATTCTGCAGTCTCCTGTTGTCCATTTTGATGAAACCGGTATGCGAGTAGAAAATAAAACACAATGGTTACATACTGCCAGTACAACGGAGGTGACATTGCAACATATTCATCAAAAACGCGGAAAGGAAGCAATGAATGCGGGAGAAATTTTACCGTCTTTTTCTCGAATTGCAATGCATGATGGTTGGAAATCGTATGATGCGTATACAGATTGTCGTCATGTATTATGTAATGCCCATCTCTTGCGAGATTTGCAAGGAATTATAGATAGTACCGGACAAAAATGGGCACAACAGATGCAGAAATTTCTAACGCAGGCTTTCACGCTGAAAAAGCAATACAAAGGAAGTCTGCCAAAAGCGGAGCAACAGAATCTATTTATCGTTTATCAATCCATATTGAAAGAACAACCAGTCTTTTCTGCAGAATTAAAAAAGAAAAGAAAGCAGACGCCTGCTCAAAATTTATGGAATCACTTCGTCAAATATGCTGACAGAATTGTAGCATTCTTAGAACATCCAGACATTCCATTTGATAACAATCAAGCGGAACGGGATATCCGAATGACGAAAGTAAAACAGAAAGTGTCTGGAACTTTCCGAAGTAAAAAAGGCGCAGAATCTTTTTGTCAGATACGAAGCTTTATGAGTACCATGAAAAAACAAAAACAATCTGTCGTACAAGCGATAGGCCAGGTTATAGAAACCGGAACGATTCCTTGGAATCGCATGACTTCATAAGAGAAATTCTCTATTTGATCTAGATTCTTTCTCTTATTGAAATATTTTCTTTTTCATGTTTTCGAATGGAAAACATGTATTTGGTATGCCCTTTTTCCTAACTAACCTGAGTAGTTACAAATATTTTATGTATTCAATTTCCTGAATTACCCATATAATATCTCTCCCTTTTGAATTTATTTTTCTTATTATAAAATTTTAAAAATATAATAAACCTAAATATTAGTACTATTAAACTCATATAATTACTGAGATTCCAGTCTAAAATTGAAAACTGACTTAAAAAAATACATATGTAATATATTTCTTTGTATATTGTTAAGGTTGCGTAAAACTTTGCAAAAAACCTTATTAGCACTCTCAATATATCATCACGATCACAAAATGAGTATCTTCAAAATGTCCTTGGCTAGGACGAATTTAATTAATATTCAAAAAACACTAACTATTATATAATCTCTGGAGTATGATGTAGTATCCCTATATTAGCTAACGGCCTCTGTTGTAAGTGAATAAATATTTAAATAGATTGAGAAATAGGCTTTACATCCTATATCAAAACTCATAAAAGTCTACCTTTGCGGACTAATTTTTTCTTACTAGAGTATTAGAAATTTTTCTTCTGCAATAAATTTAGTCATAAAAGAATACACCGCCAATTGTTAGTTTTTGTCTAACAATTGGGGTGCAGTTCACAAGCAAACTTTGTTTTTTCGATGTACAATGAATTACAGAAATTATTAAGCACTGTTTAATGAGTCAAGTCATAAAAACCGGAACGGTTCCATGGCGAATTCCTTTACTAATCTCTTTTCCATGTTATTTTAAAATTACCGCTATGTTTTTTGCCATTTATCCGAATTTTATATTCATTATCCTCTGTAAATTTAATATCTTTATGAATGTCTTTTGGATTTTTAGTTTTTAGAAGTTCCTTTCCCTTTGAATCCACTATACTTATTTCTAAATCACCTTTGTCTGTTTGACTATTTATAGAAAAATGAACAATATGGTTATTAGAAAAAATTTTTTCTATAACATCAGTTCCATTAAAATAGGAGTAAGTACCTTGTATAGAATCATCTTTTTTTATAATTTCTCCGTCTTTAATAACATGTCCATGACTATTAAATGAACAAGCTTGCACAAAAATACATAAAAATAGTGATAAAAATAATCTTTTCATATAACTTCCTACTTTCTAAAATTTTTGTGTTGCGTATATAAGTTCCCTTTAGAAAATCATCAGAATCAAAACTTCCTGTACAACAGTCCTCTTAAAAATATAAGCAGGACTTACATGATTGGGATTTCTCATATATTTGCACAATAAAAATTGATGGCAAGTTTAAGATTAATATTTCCAAAAGTTAATACATATAACTTGGTATTTAAAACCAAAAATATTCTTTTTTCCAGTTCGCTTATTCATAATAGATAATAAAATAAGGTTCTGGTGCAAATATAGAGTGAGTACAGAAAAAACAACAAGAGATTCCTACTGGAATCCGTCTTTAAGCGGTTAGATCGAAGAAAACGACGTTTGGTCAAATCTTCGGAATTCCAAACTATCCGCCACGCTTCTCGTACCATCAAAGGAATCAAAACCATTCATGCTCTATATAAACAGAGACGAAGTCTTGAAGACTCCGTCTTTTCAGTATATAGTGAACTCCAACAATTAGTGGCCACTGTATAAATAGTTTCTCTTATTTATCTATTCATGTGTGCTTTTTTCAAACTTTGCAACAGAACCATATAAAATCATACACTGTTCTTTTTTAATATATTCAAACATTTATACCACAACCCTCGTACTATTGAAATAAATGGCCACATTAATACAACCACACCGATCACAAAAAAAACATGATATCTCTCTACCATAGTCAGTGAAAATAACTTTCTTGTGAAAGGAACAAAAAAGGTACCTGCAAATATACCTGACATAGTTAATATTACAGATACATTTAGCATTGTATAGGGTCGAATAATTCTAGCGAGGACTACAAAACTACCGCCTCCTAATATTATTACAACAAGTGTCTCTATTTCTTGTAACATTACTCCCTTTAAATGACCTAATAAAAAGGTCACTAACACACCTAAGCTCAGCACAACCCCATTTGGAATAGTACTTGTTAATATCCGTTTTAAAAACCCCTTCTGAACTATATCAGTATTCGATTTTAATGCAAGGAAAAATGCAGGTATACCGATAGCTAAAGAACCTATTAATGTTAGTTGAATGGGTTGGAATGGATAAGGAATGAAAAATAAACCACAAATAAGAGATAGGATAATGGAATACGCTGTTTTTGTTAAAAATAATTCTGATACTCTTTCTAAATTATTAATGAGTCGTCTACCCTCCGCAACAATTTCAGGTAGCGCACTAAAATTCGACTGTAATAATACTAATTGTGCCACTGCTTTGGTAGCATCAGAAGCATTTGCCATTGCTATTCCACAATCGGCTTCTTTCAATGCCAACACGTCATTTACACCATCACCAGTCATTGCTACTGTATGCCCCTTTGCTTGTAACGTTGTCACCATCAGTTTTTTCTGATGAGGCGTTACACGACCAAATACCGTGTTTTTTTCTAATATTTCTGCGAATTGCACTTGACCTTCAGGCAAAGTACGCGCATCAATGTACTGTTCCGCACCTATCACCCCTGCTCTTTGAGCAACTGCTGAAACGGTTACTGGATTATCACCTGATATGATTTTTATTGTTACGCCTTCTTTCTCAAAATATTGTAATGCCTTTGGAGCTTCTTCTCTTATAATGTCTTCTATAAAAAGTAATGCACCTGTTACAACTCTTTTAAAATCATATGCCTGAAAAGATGTTGTTTGAAGATGAGCTAATAATAAAACACGTCTACCCTTCATCGCTTCTTCTTCCACTTGATTCTGTATTTCTCCATATCGATTTTCTAAAATAACCTCAGGCGCACCGAGTATCCAAGCACCTTCCTGTTCAAAGGTGACTCCCATCCATTTGGTTTTAGATGAAAATGGAATTTTATGTGTAATGTGTAACGGCGAAGACTGCGGATAGTGTTTAAGAATTGCTTGTTGCGTGGGATTGATATTTGGAAATGCATGTGCAAGTCCTGCAAGAGCATTATCAATTTTTTCTTTTGAATATGGTCCTATTGGTTCTACACGATCTAGTTTTAACGTACCTTCTGTAATTGTACCTGTTTTATCAAGGCATAAAACATCGACTCGTGCTAAAACCTCCGTAGCTGGAAGTTCTTGAACAAGGGCTTTCCATTTAGAGAGCCTAATAATCGCTACCACAAACGTTGCACTCGTTAATAATACGAGTCCTTCGGGAACCATACCGACAATACCTGTTACAGCACGTATCACAGCGTCTTGCCAAGTACTCTTCGCAAAGAAAATCTGAGTCGTAATAAGTAATATACTAATGGGAAAGACGAGCCAAATAATTACCTTAAGTATTTGATTTACAGATTTTTGCAACTCAGAATTAAGTAGCTTAAACTTTTTTGCCTCTTCTACTAATTTTGCTGCATATGTATCTGCTCCGACTTTTGTAACTTTTTTATAGCCACTTCCCATAACAACAAAACTTCCGGCATAAACCGCGTCACCTTCTTTTTTTAACACAGGATCAGATTCACCTGTTAGTAATGCTTCATCTACTTCTATTTCATTTCCATACATGATCTCTCCATCGGCCACAATTTTTGTACCTGGCTTTAAAATCACTACATCATCAAGTACTAATTCCTCTAATCCTATGTCTTTTTCCTTACCATCCCTTTTAACATTTACACGTGTCATATTTAATAGTGCTAGTTTTTCTAAAATAGTTTTTGCACGTACTTCTTGGATAACTCCAATTAATGTATTTGTAATAATTACTCCTGCAAAAAGAGCATTTTTAGGTGATCCAGAAATGATAACTGCAATTGCCAATACAGCATTCAAAATATTAAAGCTTGTGAACAAATTTGCTCGCATAATTTGAAGAAATGTTCAAGAAGGTACCTTAGGATTGGTATTGGTTTGTCCTTTGTTTATTCTATCGTGCACTTGTGCCTGCGTTAGTCCATCAATGAATTGTGGGTTATGCGATATATCTTTCATGTTAATTATCACTCTTTTCTAGAAGAATTTATTATTACGTAATCTAAGTATTCAATGTAGAAATATTTGTATTTTTAATGTGGTACATCAATTATGTCTTTTAATTGTGATACAAACTCATTATCTGGACAGTAGTAGTAAGAATTTTGATGGAAAAACAGGGATATGGATATCTCATTAGATTCTTATGTTCTTCAAATGTCAGGTTTACATACCAATAATGAAAAATAGTTGGTATGTAAAACCTAAATATGAACAATTTAAAAAACAGTAAGTCTCACATGAAAACATAATGAAAGGAACTTGTTAGGATTCTCTCTCCTTTCTTTTGTACTATCTTGTTTCTTTGATACCAGAGCCAAAAAATACAAGGGGGGTAAATGCTATGTTTCATCTACATACCAAAAAATATTTAATATGTATGTTAACGGTACTGTTTATTGCAGGACTATGTACCTCCAGTTGCATACATTTGAATACATATACAACTAAAAAAGCATATGGAAATGAAAGTGGGGTGTTCGTTATCACATCTGATCCCCAATACCCATGGACAGGCAAAACAGATGGTGGCGATTTTGAAACAGATATAGAAAAAGAAATACGATCAGCTCAGATGATTAGAGAACAATACAATAGTATAAATAAATTTAATGATAAAAAATCTAATTTAGCACATGTACTGATTAACGGGGACTTGACATTTTTTAGTTATATTTGGCAGTGGAACAAAATGAAGTCCCTTCTTAGCACGTTAAAATCACCTTTTTCTTTCGGATTGGGGAATCATGATATTGAAAATAATTTCTGGATTTGTAGGCTATATGTACATAGATCACTGTCTATGTATTTGGCATATACTGAAATGTTGCCTACTATACGATTTGATAGGACCATACGATTCACTACGAATTCAACACAGCACCTTGGTAGCTTTTCTTATTCCCTTAATTTTGGGCCAATCCATTCGATTCAATTAAACATCAATCCGACAATGCAATTTGATGTTTCAGCAAAGAACGGTAAGTTAACATATACAATAGATAGTGATTTGAATTGGCTAGAAGAAGACCTTGAAGAGGCCTACCGTGATGGTCAAGTTATTATTATAAATATGCATAAACCCAATAAGTGGGAAAATGGCCCTAATCAACGTTTTATTGATTTATTAAAAAAATATGACGTGAAAGCTGTATTTGCAGGACATTATCATAAATACAGTGGTGTATATAATTTTAAAGAGTATTTTGGTGATGTACCGGTCTTTTTATCCGGTAGTGCATCACAGCAAACGTATTTAATTGCTGAATACGATACAAATATTAATCAAATGAAGGTATATAAAGCAAGTAGAAATAATTGGAGAGAAAAATCTTTAATCAAGATAGTGGACATAAAGAAACATAGTAACTATGATGCCAGTCTAAATGATAGACACCTCGAACTTGTTTATACTAAAAACAAGTTCGAGGTGTCTTATGAAGAAAAAACAATATGATATAGATTATAAAAAATAAGCTGTTCAACTTTGTAAGGAAGAGGGCCAAACAATTGCTCAAACCGCAAGAAATCTAGGGATTTCATATAAAACATTACACCGTTGGTGTAATGAATATACACAAAGTAAGGGAGCCGGTTTTGTAGGATCTGGAAACATCAAACCAGAGAATCAAGATCTCCTTGCTTTCAAGCGGCGTAATCGTGAGCTCGAGGAAGAATTGGCTATTTAAAAAAAGGCGCTTGGCATTTTCAGCAAGGACCAGAAGTAATCTACACATTTATTATGGATCACCGAGATGAATTTCGTGTAGTGAAGATGTGTCAAGTCTTCAGTGTATCACGTAGTGGTTATTATGCATGGTTAAAGCGCCCCCACTAGCTCACAGAAAAATCGTAAAGAGCAGCTAATCAAACAAATCCGAAATGAATATTTACAATCTAATCAAATTTATGGAAGCCCTAAAATTACAAAGGAATTGTAAAAACAAGGTGTCCATATTTCACAAAAAACAGTAGCACATTGGTTCTGTTGCAAAGTTTGATATATAAATCCTTTTTAGAAATTCATAATGCTTAAATTGAATTTCGTTTTTTTGCCTACAAAGAATCACAAAAATTAGTATACAAGGAAAAATATAAATAATTATTGTGTCATTTATACATAAAAGTCTACCTTTACGAACGAAAAAGAGCAGACTATTGAAATAGCCTGCTCTACCACCTTTAGTATATTGTGTTACAATTTCTCATGATTAAGTGGTAATTCGAAAATCATAGTTATTCCTCCATCGTTTTATTTATTAGTTTATTTTCGGTTGAAATATTTACAGCCACTTATTTCATTTTTTGATTTCACAATATTTCTACATGTTATAGGGGCGTATCTTGTTTATTTAATTTAGGAGAATATAGGAAAATACCCGATAAAACAATAAACGTAATGCAAATAAATGGTAAGGAATCAAAGGAAGACTGTACAACTAGATATCCTATTTTATCATTTACAGTTATTGTACTCATACGTGCCAAATAAATCGAATGATTTATTAAATAGAGCGCATTAAATATAGAAATACCAAAAATGAAAAAGAATGATTTATATAATGAATATCCGATAAGCCCTATACCTGCTAATACAATAGGGAAAACATTCAATATGTTTTCAGAAAATGGAATAAACCGCTCGGATCCTATAGGTATTCGCCAGACCAGCCAACTATAAAGAGCATATATAAATCCAATTATATTTCCAATTTTTCCGAATGTTATAGCGTACCCAGTCCACTTCAACTTTCATCACCATCTTTTTTAGTATTAATGTGCACATTTTTTGGTGTTGTATACCATCTAATGCACCTTTGAAAAGGAAAGATATTATTAGAAATCTTAATTTAACATAAAGGGCACAAAATGATTAGCTTCAAAATGTCCTTGTATAAGGACAAGATTAAAAGAAACATTGATATTATCCCCTCAAGGTAGACCATATAAAAAGACCAGGATAGGTTCTGTTGCAAAGTTGGAGAAAACATAATCCTGTTTACAAAATATTATTGTAGTTTAAGCAGTTCTAAATAATTGCTGTAATTCTTTGGATTCTGGTGCAAAGTTGAAAAGTGGTACAAAATAATGGATGTACGCTACACCATTTTGTATTTTTCACACGGTTTATGCTTCTTGTTTATATTTTAATTCTATAATTTCAGATTAATGGAAAAAATTCCAATTAATTCTTATATTAATTATTAATATATCTTAATAATTTTTTCATGTAAAACGAACGAATCGCTAAGGAAAAGATGATTTCAACGACAACGAAAATACTAAGAAGAGCTGAAGCTTCAGTGAATAATGATAATTTAGTTAGATCTTGTAACAGTTTAGTTGCAAAAACGGTATGAATAGATGCCACAATGTATGGAACGAAATACAAAATACTAAGTTGAATTGTTGCAGAGCGTTTCACTTCAGCATCTGTTGCACCAATTTTTGAAATCGCAACGTACTTTCTTTGTTCATTCGTTAAATCGGTATATATTCTGAAGTAAAGTACGCTACCAGCTCCAATAAAGAAAATAGCTCCTAAGAATGCCCCAATTAGAAAAAATGAATTATTATTTGATGTCATGCTCACTAATGAGTTTGCCGCTTCATATGGATATATGAGGGGGCCTTCGTACTGGATTTTTTTTCGATCTTGTTGTACTTGTTGTATAAACGCATTAGCAATTTTATGCGTTTTTTTCCAATTTTGTACGTTGTAATTGTAAGCCGTTATATGTCTTGTTATATTCGGTGAGTTTTTTTCGAAATTATCAGATAGGACTAGTGTTTTATATGAAAATTCAGACGGCAGTGCATTTGCATGTTTGTGAGTTTTTACTTGCAATTTCTGATTTGTATTAGAAAGTGTAATGTATTTTCGATCATCGATTGGTTCAACAAAATATGCTTCGTTATCCTTTATAAAAATTTGTTTCAAATGTAAGGATGTAGCAAGTTTGTTATAGTCACTCTGTTTCATTACGTATACGTCATTATCATTAGCTTCGCCTTTGTCTTCCTTCAACCGTGTTTCATATAAATCAACTTTTATTCTCTTATATAAGAAACCTTCCTTTTGTAATTGTTGTTCGAGCCATGTTAAATGCTCCTTAGTAAATGGATTGGCATCATATGAAAAATATGAAAATGCAAAGGGGGAAGATCCAATAATATCATTTTTTCTAAGCTTATCGATACTAACTAAACATATAATCATTGTAAAAGAGATTGTAGATAACATTGTTACAATAAAAAACATATTAATATTCGGTCGAATACGGCTTGCTAAATCGGAAATCCAAAGCATATTAATTCGTTTCATATAGAACTTTCTTCTCTTTTTTAAAATATAAATAAGCAAGAAGCTAGTTTGACGGAAGAAAAAATATGTTCCAATTGTAACAAGTGTTGGAATAACAAAAATAATTAAAAAAGAATATCTATTATCAACTAGAGAGGAGAAGTAGTTGTAATACCCAGCTAATGCATAACCACACATTAAACATATAACTCCTAATAATGAAATAATGATAGATATCTTACATTCTTTTTGTGTAAAAGGGATTGTTTTTAAAAGATGTTCTGATTTTTTTGTCCGAATAAGCATTGGTGTGAATGCAGAGACAACAATAAAAAGACCCAAAAATACGATCGTTGTTAAAATAAATGCATTTGTTGGCCAATATAAATATATTCCTGGAGCATGCGTAATTTTAGCTGTTACTAATAAGAAAAATTGTGAAAAGACAAGTCCAAACTGCATACCAAAAAAGAGAGAGAAAAAACCAATTAACATATTTTCCATAAAGACGAGCTGATATAGTTGTTTTTTTGCTATGCCCAAAATAGTTAAAACAGCAAATTGTTTTTTACGAACAGTTAAAAATGCCTTTATTGAATATAATAGAAAGAAGAAAGAGAACACTACAATAACGACTTCTGAAAAATTCATTATAGCCACCATTATATGTATCGTGTGCAAATCTTCGAGTTTCGGATGAAATATATAAACAGCGAACGAAAAGAACGTCGCAATTGAAAATGAACTGCTTATGAAATAAGCGAAATAAGCACTTGAATTTCGCGTTATATTTTTAAAAGCAAACTGTCTAAAATTCATGATTTATACCTCCAAGATATATTCGGTTCTGTTAAAAAGCTAATAGAATACTATGTTTTGCACTTAGATAAATAAGTGCAAATGGTACTTTATTTTCCAACAGATGATCTCCTCCTACTATCACCCTTTGAATTGTTTTTTATTTTCTGTATATTACTATTAACTGATTTTAAAGACAGGGTAAATACCCACAGCTAAAGCAGTGGGCTTTGAAGGTTACAAGTTTTAATTGTCGTTCCACATCCCCCTAAAGGAGTGGGGTTTCGGGGTTCTTCGATCGCTTACGCTCTCTCGAAAACGGCGTAATAATACAATATTTATCTAACAACATAAGGCGTAATTTAATCATATTTTCTAGTTAACATCAATGAAAAAATCATCTATTTTTTCTTTTTAGCGTAGATTATAAAATAGTATCGCTTTTATCATATCAAGTAGTCAAGAATCCATAAGTCTTATTTTGTCCGTTGTTAAAGGATATTTTAATGATTTAGTTGCAAATTTCGACGTATGTAAGTCCTTTTTAGAAATTCATCATGCTTAAATTAGATTTCGTTTTTTACCTACAAAGAACTACAAAAATTAGTATACAAGGAAACATGTACATAATTATTTTGTTATTTTAATTAATCCAAATATTCTTATAATGGAAAATAGAAATATATCTTTATATGGAAAAAGGATACACTTACACTTACTATATTCACACTTTGGGGAATTGTTACTCCATTTTTAACCACTTTGATGTCATAAGTGGCTCTAATTCATATTCCAAACAACCAACATTAAATTGAAGTACCCCCACTTATCATTTGGTTTTGCCCTTCACATGATTGAAGTGGGGGTACTCTTTCGGTAAAATCTGATAGAATTCTAAACCGGGATCTTTCTACTACTTTTATCTTCCAATCCCCCACAATTCCTTTTAATGATCTATTTGTTTTATATAACAAATTTTATTCATTCCGCATACAAAATCATTTTGAACCCTTCTTCTTTTCCTTACAGTGGAAAATGAGCGGTCATATTTCCCCTACAAAGAACCAAAAAAATTAATATACCTGACAAATTATAAATCAAATTGCCCTATTCATGAACCCGGCGCATGATAATTGTAGGATGAACGGAAACACCACGTTCTTTTAAGATTTCAAATATATCACGACTGATTTAGAAAGTTTTTTTTCGAGAAGTAATTAAAAACATAATCGATAACGCGATAAAGATAAAATAAACAAGTGGTGATACAGTAAGCACGTAATTAAAAATATGCCCAGCCAGTTCATCGTCGGAAAAAATGGTGCTATTGCTTGCTAAATAGATGCTATCACCTATTAAAAATATTGCATTTAGCATAGAAATGCTGCCTATAATACATAACCATTTAAAATTTTGTTTGAATAATGCATATGTGCTAATTCCTATAGCTGTTAATATGAAAGGAAGGGTATTATATATTTCTTCGGAATATGAAATACTTCGATCAGATCCCGCAAAAATTAAACCAAACCATCTAAAAAATGTATATAGAAGTCCAATACAATGCCCCAATATACCAAATGATATGGCATAAGAAACGAATTTCATATTTTATCGCCTGCCTATATATCTGATTGGTTATTTAAGAAAAATCCTAAATCAATCTGATTGTCTGTTTTAATAAAAATGTAGAAAAGATCCATTATTACTATAACAGGAAGGTGGTAAACAACTACCTGAAAAAAGCCCATAGATAAAGCCAAAAAAATTGGGTATAAAGACCCAATTTTTTAAGAAAATACAATAAATTTCTACATTCATGTGCTTAGTATGTAACAAAATTGGTTTTACATACCAATAAAATTGTAAATAAACGTGTACCTTTTAATACGCATCAAGGGATTCTCGCGTTTTTAGGAATATGAAAGTAAAAAATATTCGCAAAGATATACCTTTATAGATACATGGTAAACTTCATTTTGTTAACCATCTCTATTTTTGTTCGTTTGTTTTGTAGGAGTTGATAGGAAAAATTTTTTCAATAACTAAAAAAGTATATGATACTAAAAATGGAATATATTACAAATAAGTTTGTTTCATATAAGATATCTTTCCCTAGTTATCTTATTATAAGTACTGTACCATCCTTACACTCACACCTGTAAAAAAAGAGCCGAGCTGATTCGTCTCTTTTTTTGTTGCAGTTGTTTTTATTGGTATAAAAAACCAAACAATGGTGCATGTTAAAAATGGAAAAGAACACTTGTACAATTCTTTTACCAATTGTGAAGTCCTTCCAAACTAAATAGCATGAGTCATACAAGCCTTCGACTCCACTCAGTCATTTTATTCTTGAAGGATGAAGGAATCATGATATCAATTTATAATCAAAAGTACCTCCGACACTTGTATTTGAATTCAACCAAGGATATACATATTTTTCAATTTCATATATACACTGTTATACGCTTACTACATGTGCAAAACAAAAAAGAAAGTAGGTATTCACTTTGAAAAAAACAGGTATGATTCGACGATTGGACGACTTAGGAAGATGTGTACTACCTAAAGAACTGCGAAGAACGTTAGATTTAATGCCGAATACTAGTGTAGAGATGTTTGTACAAGATGGCAATATACATATACGGAAACAAGAAAGAATTTGTTTTGTAACAGGAAACATATCTGAAAATCATATGGAATTTTATGATGGGCGTTTGATTTTAAGTCACGAAGGTGCTAAAGATTTGATTAAAACACTGCAAAGGTTGATACCGAAATAAGGTTCTGTTGCAAGTATATCTAGTAGGGATAATTTATCTTCTTCATATTCTTTATACAAATGTGGTTCTTCAATTTTCAGTGACACAATTGGTGTATATAAGGATTCATGCAAGATTGCATTTAAAAAAGAAATTAATAATTCTTCTTGTGCACCAAATAATTGCTTACATGCAAAATCGACTCGTAAATTCACTAAAGGTTGCTTCATGGATAGAGTCACCTTTCTTATCGGTATTCTATAGTATCGAAAAATTGAGAGAAGAAGCAACCTTTGATGATTGGTTTTATTTTTGTTAATGAATAAAGTACGTGAAATTATATAATACTTCAATACACCACTAAATAGACTTCTAACAAGTTCTTTTTCTACTGCTTTTATCTTTCAAGTCTACTCAATTCCTTTTAACCGTTTATTTATTTTGTATAACAGGTTTTATCTTCCCTGCATACAAAACCATTCGGAGTCCCTCTTCTTTCTCATAAAAAGGAAAATAAGAGACCATTTTTTCATATCTTTCTCAAAATCCACTTTTTATATCTTCATCCTCAATTTTCTGCAGATTCATAGTCATACAGGCAACCTTGCGCTGTATCTCTCTTCTCTTTATACTAAAGTATATTGTAACTACTCAGCTTAGTTAGGAAAAAGGGCATACCAAATACATGTTTTCCATTCGAAAACATGAAAAAGAAAATATTTCAATAAGAGAAAGAATCTAGATCAAATAGAGAATTTCTCTTATGAAGTCATGCGATTCCAAGGAATCGTTCCGGTTTCTATAACCTGGCCTACCGCTTATACGACAGATTGTTTTTGTTTTTTCATGGTACTCATAAAGCTTCGTATCTGACAAAAAGATTCTGCGCCTTTTTTACTTCGGAAAGTTCCAGACATTTTCTGTTTTACTTTCGTCATTCGGATATCCCGTTCCGCTTGATTGTTATCAAATGGAATGTCTGGATGTTCTAAGAATGCTACAATTCTGTCAGCATATTTGACGAAGCGATTCCATAAATTTTGAGCAGGCGTCTGCTTTCTTTTCTTTTTTAATTCTGCAGAAAAGACTGGTTGTTCTTTCAATATGGATTGATAAATGATAAATAGATTCTGTTGCTCCGCTTTTGGCAGACTTCCTTTGTATTGCTTTTTCAGCGTGAAAGCCTGCGTTAGAAATTTCTGCATCTGTTGTGCCCATTTTTGTCCGGTACTATCTATAATTCCTTGCAAATCTCGCAAGAGATGGGCATTACATAATACATGACGACAATCTGTATACGCATCATACGATTTCCAACCATCATGCATTGCAATTCCAGAAAAAGACGGTAAAATTTCTCCCGCATTCATTGCTTCCTTTCCGCGTTTTTGATGAATATGTTGCAATGTCACCTCCGTTGTACTGGCAGTATGTAACCATTGTGTTTTATTTTCTACTCGCATACCGGTTTCATCAAAATGGACAACAGGAGACTGCAGAATCTTGTCTTTTACTTCTTGGAGAAAGGGCTGTAATTGAGCCGAAAAACTGTTTGTATGATTTATCAAAGTTCCTTCACTAATCGAATGTCCAAAACAATCTTGAAAGAATTCTTTTGTGCGTTTCAAAGAAAGACACTGATAATGTGTTAAATAAGGAACCAGTCTTTTTATATTTGGACCATATTGGACAGGACGAGAGACGGTAGAAGGAAACAGGGCTCCTTGGATGGCATGGCAATGTGGGCATTCTTTCTGTTCTACTTTATGTTCTGTTACTTCTATTTGAATAGGGGGTAAGTCATACACTTGGCGAATGCGGTATCCTTTTACAGGCTCATGGTCCAAAGAAGTATGACAACAAGTACAATATGTAGGAGAATACGTAATTGTATGGCCTGGAGTCGCTGTCAAACCAAGAGTACGTCCTTTGTGGCCCAACTGGCCACCAGTTTGACGATGAGACGATTTGCGTAAACTTTTTGTAACAGGCTTACGCAAACCATCTGTAGAAGGTGGTTTATGACTATTTGTAGAGTTTTTTTTGAAGCATTTTCTAGTTCGAGTATCCGTTTTTCTAACTTAGAAAATGTTTCTTCAAATAAAGAAATAACAGCTTCAGATCCTTTTTTATATGCATCTAAAATGATTTTTCGATCCACCATCATATTCACCCCCCTGTTTGATATACTCAGTATTTACAAATAGGAGGCATATGAAACTAGTAAAATTAAAAAAAGACACCAAAAGGTGGCTGAGTAGTTACGTTTTTTCTTGAAAACTGTATTCCAAATTGACTCTTTACGCAAATTAACTCGTTTTTTGCATCAATATCCTTCATTTCGTGTATCTTGTGGTCTTTCTTTTGTTCCTCATATATCTACTTTTTCACGTGTAGGTACTTGGTTTCGCAACGAAGGAATTCCGTTGATTCATAAACAAACTCTTCAAGAAATGAATTTAGGACTGATTCCGTGTGTTTTAATTGATAGTACAGCCTTACGGAGTAGTTTATACGATTCCCAAGCAAAATGGGGAAAATCTACTCGTTATGGTTGGTATAAGGGCTATAAAGCCCTTGTCTGTGCTACACCAGAAGGTGTTGTATTGTTGCCCTATACATTTACAACAGCGAACGTACATGATAGCAAAATGGCTCCTGTATTACTTCAAGGTATACAAGATCGAAATGTCCTGCTTTCCGTGGCAGATGCGGCTTATGATAGTCAGCACATTTATGAAATTGCACGAACACGTGACATCTTTGCCATAAATCCAATCAACCCTCGGAATGGTGAAAAAATGAGACAATACACATCGTCGTGTATTGTCTCATTTTATACAAACCATCTTTGGAAAACAGTTGATGAAAGAGCGTCGGAAAATTGAACAACAGTTTAGTACATTAAAAGATAAAGGGCTGGAACAGCCTTGTTGGTAGGGCCAAAATCGCTATCTATTACATGTTCAGCTAGTTTTTCTGATTCATAACATTGCATGTTTATTTTAGCTTTGCAACACCCTCAAAGTGAAAGGAAAATGGTGTTATTTATATCGTGCAATTCATTGTACAAGCAAGCATTTGAACAATCTTATCGAACAAGATCATAGACATATCAAACGACGTTTTTCCAAGTCCGCAGGATTTCAAAATATTCGCCATGCTTCACGTACCTTGAAAGGAATCGAAACGGTCCATGCTCTA